>JAKABB010000052.1 GCA_021802045.1 bacterium | reverse complement strand
GCCGGGGCGGCGGTGTTCACGGGCCCAGCCGCTCCGGGTGCCGGGCCCCGCGCAGGGCCCGGCCCAGGGTGCGCCAGCGGGCCGCCCGGGGGATGCGCGCCTTGGCGGCGAAGACCCCGTCGCCGGCGTCCAGCACCGCCTGGCAGGCGTCGAGGCCGCAGAGGGCGAAGGTGGCCAGCTCCACCCGCAGCGGGCCGTGCACCGACGCCGCCAGGGGCAGGCCCTCCAGGAGGCGGGACCGCGCCCGCGCCACCCCCGCGTGGAGCGCCGCGCGCAGCTCCGGGGTGGGCCGCCCCGCCCACCAGGCGGCCTCGGTGGCCCCGTGCGCGCGCAGCACCGCGGTGGGCAGGTAGCAGCGCCCCCGGGCCCGGTCGGCGGCGACGTCCTGCCACATGTTGGCCAGCTGCAGGCCGGTGGTGATGGCGTCGGACCAGGCCCGCCGCTGGGCGTCGCGCAGCCCCTCCAGGGCCAGGACCAGCTCGCCCACCGGGGTCGCCGAGCGGGTGCAGTACTCGTCCAGCTCGGCCCAGGTCCGGTACACGGTGACCCGCTGGTCCTGGAGGTTGGCCTCGATCAGGCGCAGGAAGGGGTCGGGGTCGAGCCGGTGGTCCGCGATCACCGGTCGCAGGGCGGCCAGCACCGGGTGCGCCGGTGCCGGGCCGGTCCAGCACCGGAGCAGCTCCGAGCGCAGGGCCTCCAGGGCGGCGACACGGTCACCCGCCAGCTCGTCGCCGAGGTCGTCGACCAGGCGGCAGAAGGCGTAGATGGCGTGCCGCTCCCGGCGCCGGGCGGGGCGCAGGACGAAGGCCGCGATGGGGAAGTTCTCCCGCCGCCGGGCGGCGCGCAGGTCGGCTGGGCCGGGCACCGGCAGCGTGGCGGTGGGGACCCGCCCCGGGGCGGCGCTCATGCGGCCCTCGGCGCCGCCGGCGTCCGGACCGCGCGGGCCAGGGCCAGGACCGGGAAGGTCTGGGCGTAGAGGTGGTAGCGCAGGTAGAAGGCCCGAGGGAAGCCGGTGCCGGTGAAGGTCTCGTCGGTCCACTGGCCGTTGCCGTCCTGGTGCGCCGCCAGCCAGCGGGCGGCCCGCCGGGCGGCGGCCGCCTGGCCGGGGGCCGCCTGCAGGCCCAGCAGGCCCCAGGCGGTCTGCGAGGGGGTGGCCGCCCCCCGTCCCCACCAGCTGGGGTCCTCGTAGCTGCGCACGCTCTCGCCGAAGGCCCCGTCCTCCTGCT
Organism: bacterium; assembly: GCA_021802045.1. GTDB lineage: Bacteria > Chloroflexota > Dormibacteria > Aeolococcales > Bog-877 > JAKABB01. Next base: position 18,177 of record JAKABB010000052.1, on the reverse strand, counting down.
GGTGCTGGGCCAGCCAGCGGCCGGCGCGCCGGAGGTCGACGCGGTCCGCGGGCGTGCCCCGGGCCGCGTAGGCGGTCGCCGCCGCCGCCGTGCCGTAGACGTAGTTGACGCCCCAGCGGCCATAGTAGGCGCCCGACCCGGCCGCCGCCGAGCGCCGCAGCCAGGCCATGGCCCGGGCCAGGCCCCGGCCGCCGTCGGGGCTGCCGCAGCGGGCCAGGGCCTCGGCCACGTGGGCGGTGACGTCCGGGCTGGGCGGGTCCAGGACCTCGCCGAAGTCCGACGCCGGCAGGCGCTCCACCCAGGCCCGCGTGTTCTGGACGTCGAAGGCCCCGTAGCCGCCGTCGCGGTTCTGCATCACCAGCAGCCAGCGCAGGGCCCGCTCCATGGCGGCCCCGGCCTCGGTGCCGTCGTCCCGCCGGTGGCCGGCGGCCGCCAGGGCGCAGCACACCACCGCGGTGTCGTCGGTGTCCGGGTACCAGTCGTTGCGCAGCTCGAAGGGCCAGCCGCCGGGGGGGGCCCCGGGCCGGCGCACGGCCCAGTCCCCCAGCGCCCGCACCTCCTTGTCCAGCAGCCAGGCGATCGCCCGCTGCACCGCCGGCTCCTGGGCCGGCACGCCGGCCTCCAGCACGCCCCACAGGGCCAGGGCGGTGTCCCACACCGGGGAGACGCAGGCCTGGAGGCGGAAGCCCTGGGCGTCCTCGATGCCGAAGGTCTCCAGGGCGGCCAGCCCGCGCTGGATGATGGGGTGGTGCAGGGGGTAGCCCCGGGCCCGCAGGGCCAGGATGCTGTAGACCCACGGCGGCTGGATGCCGGCCCAGGATCCGTCGACCTCCTGGTGCAGCACCACCCAGCGCTCCGCCAGGTCCAGGGCGTGGCGCCGGCCGGGGCCGATGCCGGCCCGGCCGTAGGCCCGCATCACGGCGTCGGCCGTGCGGAACCCCCGGCTGCCGTGGGCGGGCAGGGGTGGGCCCAGGGGGAGCTCGTCGGGGGCCGGCCGGTCCAGGGGGAACTGGGTGCGCAGGGTGCGCAGGATCATGAGCGGCACCATGGTCGCCCGGGCCCAGGAGGCGAGGTCGTAGACGCTGCCCGGCAGGTGGCCGGGCAGCAGCAGCCACTCCGGTGGCAGCGAGGGCAGCTCCTCCCACGACCACAGCCCGGCGGTCGCCAGCCAGAGCCGGGTGAAGAAGCGGGTGGCGCGCGTCCCGCCCCCGGCCGCGACGAAGGCCCGGGCGGCGCGCACGGCCGGGTCGTCGGCCGGGACCCCGGCCGCGCGCAGGGCGCAGAAGACCTCGGCGGTGACGCTGATGTCGCCGGGGAGCTCGGGGGCGATCGGGACCCCGCCGTCGGGGCCCTGCTGGCGGCGCAGGTAGTGGACGGCGGCGGCCTCCCGCCGGGGGTCGGGGATGCCGAGCAGGCGGCGCAGCAGGACGTACTCCGCGGTGATGCTGGCGTTGCTCTCCAGCTCGCCCTGCCAGGAGCCGTCCGGCCGCTGCCGACCCAGCAGGGCCTCGGTCCCGCGGACCAGGGCCCGCTCCAGGGGAGGCTCGGCGCCGGTCGGGCGCGGGGCGGGGGCGCCGGTCATGCCGCCCGTTCGCCCAGCCAGCGGCAGAGCACGTCGAGCTCCGCACGCACGCTGGCGTCGATGGGCAGGCGGGTCACGGCCCCGAGGGCGCGCTCGGTCCAGTAGGTGGTGAGCGCGACGCAGCGCCCGGCCACGCCATCGGCTCGCAGCCGGGCCACCGCCCCCGCCAGGGCCTCGGGGCGCAGGCCCGGGCCGGTGATCCAGGAGCGGGCCTCGGCGGCGCCGGCGCCCTCCCCGGTGAGCGCCAGCAGCAGCGGCAGGCCCAGCTTGCGCCGCAGGAGGTCGTTGCCCACCGGCTTGCCGACGGTGACGGCGTCGCCGAAGACCCCCAGGACGTCGTCGCGGAGCTGGAAGGCCACGCCCAGGGCCCGCCCGAACTCGGCGCAGGCGGCGGCGGCGGCCGGGGTGGCGTCGGCGGCGATCGCCCCGAGCTCGCAGGCGGTCCCCATCAGGGCGCCCGTCTTGCGCTCCACCACCGCCAGGTAGGTGGCCAGGTCCTCGGGGGGCGCGCCCGCCGCGCTGATGTCGGCCTGCTGGCCGTCCACCATCTCCAGGGTGGCGGCGCTGAGCCCGGCCGCGGCCCGCAGCGCCGGCCCTGGCGGCAGCGGGGCCACGGCCACCAGCCGGAAGGCCAGGGTCAGGAGGGCGTCGCCGGTGTTCAGCGCCGAGGGCACACCCTGCCGGACCCACAGGGCCGGGCGGCCCCGCCGCTCGGTGTCCTCGTCGACGATGTCATCGTGGACGAGGGAGAAGTCGTGCACGACCTCGACCGCCGTGGCCAGGGCGGCGGTCGCCGAGGCCTCGGCCCCCATCCCCTCGGCCAGGAGCCAGGTGAGGGTGGGCCGCAGGGCCTTGCCCAGGCGGGCCCCGGACTCGAGGCCGCAGTGGTAGCGGGCCATGGCCTGGATCTCGGGCGGCAGTTGCCGGAGGCCGTCCTCCAGGCCCGCGCGGATCCGGGCGTGGTAGCGCGCGAGGATGGCGCCGGCCCGCGGGCCGAGGTCGAGCGGGTCGGCGGTCACCGCTGGCCCGGGCGGCTCAGAGCGCACGGCATCGCGCCTCCACCTCGTCGACGACCCAGTCGGGCGTCGAGGTGCCGGAGGTGATGCCGATGCGCTGACCCGGCTGGAACCACTCGGGCCTGATGTCCGCCGCGGTCTGGATGTGGTGGGTGGGGCGCCGGGCCGCGGCGGCCGCGGCCAGGGCGCGGGTGTTGGCGCTGTCCCGGCCGCCGACCACCAGGACCACATCGGCCCGCTCGAAGAGCCCCCGCTCCCCCTCGCGCTGGCGCTGGTTCACCACCGGGCAGGTGGTGTCCTTGTGGCGGACCTCGCCGCTGCGCGCCGCCACCCGCTCCGCGATGCGGCGGAACTCCGGCTGCGGGAAGGTGCTCTGGCTGACCACCGCCCGGCGTGGCCGCCAGGGCAGGCGCTCGGCCTCGGCCTCACTGCTCACGATCTCGGCCTCGCCGCCGGCCCAGCCCAGCACCCCCTGGACCTCGGTGTGGCCGGCGTGCCCCACGATCACCACCGGCCAGCCCTCGGCGTGGAAGTCGGCGGCGTGGCGCTGGACGCGGCGCACCAGGGGACAGGTGGTGTCGACGACCTCCAGCCCCCGGCGGCCGGCCTCGGCGAGCAGGCCCGGGGTGGCGCCGTGGGCGGTCACCACCACCCGCTGCCCGCCGCCGCCGGGCAGCTCCGCACCCTGGTGCAGGCCCGCGGCCTCCAGCCGCTCCAGGGCCGTCGCGTTGTGCACCACCGGGCCCAGGGCCACGGCCGGGTGGCCGTCGGCCACGGCGGTCTCCGCCAGCGCCAGCGCATCCCGGACGCCGAAGCAGAAGCCGGTGTGCCGCGGACGAACCGTTTCCAGGGCCGTCCCTCCGAATGGGCTAGCCGCCTAAACAATCGGACCTCTGGACCATACGATACGAATCTCTCATGAGGCGTGAGGTGCACGGGGACGATCATCACCGATCGGTGATGATGACCCCCGCCGCCTACGCCGGCCGGCCGCCCCGGTAGGGTGGGGGCGTGAGGGCGCTGGTCTTCGACACCGCTCCCTGGCGCGTGCTGCCGGCCGGGGCCGCGGCCCGGGCCCACCCGTTGGGGGCGCTGCGCCTGCATCCCCACCTGCGGCTGCGGGACTGGCCGGAGCCGGCGCTGCCGGGGCCGGACTGGGTGCGCCTGCGGCCGCGCCACGCCGGCATCTGCGGCAGCGACCTGACCCAGGCCCGCCTGGCCGCCAGCCTCGACAACCCGCTCTCGGGCCTGCTCTCCTTCCCCCACGTGATGGGCCACGAGATCGTGGCCCAGGTGGAGGCCCCGGGCCCGGCGGCCACGGAGTGGAGGCCGGGCACCTGGGTGGTGGTGGACCCCTGGCTGGGCTGCCTGGCCCGCGGCCGCCGGCCGCTCTGCCCGGCCTGCGCCGACGGGCATCCGCCCCTTTGCGCCCACGCCGGCCGCCCGGGGCCCCTGGACGGGCTGGGGGCGGGCCTGCACCTGGGCAACGTGCGCGGGCTGCCGGGTGGCTTCGGGGAGGTGCTGGTGGCCCACCGCAGCCAGTGCCACCGGCTGCCGGAGGGGCTGGCCCCGGCGGCGGCCGTGCTGGCCGACCCGCTCGCCGTCGCCTGCCACGCGGTGGAGCGGGCCGGCGCCGACCTGGACCCGGCGGCCCCGGTCGTGGTCCTGGGGGCCGGCACCGTCGGCCTGGCGGTCACCGCCGTCTGGCGGCGGCGGGCCCCGGAGCGGCCGGTCCTGGTGACGACCGCCTGGCCCCACCTGGCCGCCACCGTGCGCGAGCTGCGGGCGACCCCCGTGGACCCCGCCCCGGCGGCGGTGGTGGCGGCGGTGGCGGCCCTGACCGGGGCCCGCACGGTGCGGCCCTGGCGCGGGCACCCGTGGCTGATCGGGGGCGGCGCGGCGGTGGTCGTCGACACCATCGGGGCCGCCAGTACCATGGAGACCGCTCTGGCGGTGGTGCGACCCCGGGGCCGGGTGGTGGCCGTGGGGGTCGCGCGCCCGGCCCGGACCGAGACCACGCTCACGTACTACAAGGAGGTGGAGGTGGTGGGGGCCAACGGCGCCGGCCGGCTGCACACCTGGCCCGGGCGGCCGCACGCCTTCGAGGCCGCCCTGGACCTGCTGGCGACGGCGCCGCCGTCGCTGCCGCGCTGGTGCACCCACAGCTTTCCCCTGGAGCGCTGGGCCCAGGCCTTTCGCACCGCCGCCCAGCCCTGGCGCTCGGGGGCGATCAAGGTGGTCCTGACCCTGCCCGGGGAGCCGCGGGGATGATGGTGGCCGAGGCCAGCATCCTGGTCGACAGCCCCATCGACCACCTGCGGGAGATCGTGCTCGACCCGCAGGCGTACGCCGCCGCCGACACCAAGGTGCGGGGGATCACCGTCGAGGAGCGCACCGCGGACGGGTTGGTGGCGCGGATCGACGGCAGCCTGGGGCCCTTCCGCTCCTTCATCCGGGCCCGCTACACGGTGGCCCCGGAACGGATCGACCTCGACATGCTGGAGGGGCGCATGCGCCACTTCCACGCGGTCTTCCTGCTGGAGCCGGGGCCGACCGCCGTGCGGCTGACCCACCGGGAGGAGTACGACTTCGGCTACGGGGCCCTCTCCCCACTGGTGGAGTGGGCCCTGCGGGGCTGGGCCCAGCGGAGCGTGGAGGCCGAGGTCCGGGCCCTGAAGCGGGCCGCCGAGGCGGCCGCGCCGGCCGCGCCGACCGCGGGGCCGACCCCCGGCTGAGCGGGGCCCGCCGGGCGCCGCTCCGCGTTTGGGGCGCTCGTCCGCCGGGCACACTCCCGGGCAGAGGGCGGCCCCTGCTCCGCTCCGGTTCCGGGAGAGTTCGTGAGCCCGTCTGACCCCAAGCCGCTGACCGCGGGGGACGCGGAGGTCGCCATCGAGACCCTGCCCCTGGTCCCCCTGCGCGACAACGTGGTGCTGCCGCACCAGCTGGCCCCCCTGGGCGCCGGGCGTGCCCGCTCGGTCGCCAGCCTGGAGGCGGCGGTGGCGGGGTCGGGCAAGGTGGTCCTGGCGGTGCAGCGCCAGAGCGACATCGACGACGTGGAGCTGAAGGACCTGCACCCGGTGGCCACCGTGGCCCAGATCGGGGCCTTCCGGCGGGGCTCGGGCGGCGCCCAGGTGCTGGTCGAGGGCCAGCGCCGGGTCCGGCTCGTCAGCCTCCAGACCGAGGAGGGCTGGATGGCCACGGTCAGCTCCGTGGAGGAGGCCGACCGTGAGGACGCCGAGAGCGACGCCCTGGTCGGCTCCGTGCGCCAGCTCTTCGCCGAGTACGTCGCGGCCGGGGCCCAGGTGGCCCCCGAGCTGGCGGTGGCGGTGGCGCGGGCCCAGGAGCCCTCCAAGATCGCCGACCTCGCCGGGGCCGCCCCCGACCTGGCCCCCGAGGACCGCATCCAGGTCCTGCAGGAGGTGGACCCGGAGGCGCGGCTGCGCCTGCTGGTGCCTCTGCTGGCGCGCCAGGTGCAGGTCGCCGAGCTGCGCAGCAAGATCCAGCAGGACGTGGCCCAGACCATCAACCAGGGGCAGCGGGAGGCCATCCTGCGCGAGCAGCTGCGGGCGATCCGCAAGGAGCTGGCCGAGCTCGGCGGCGACAGCCAGACCGAGGAGGACCTGCGCGAGCGGATCGCCGGCGCGGGCATGCCGGAGCCGGTGCGAGCCCGGGCCGTCAAGGAGCTGGAGCGCATGGAGTCGCTGCCCAGCGCCTCGCCGGAGGTGGGCATCCTGCGCTCCTACCTCGACTGGCTCCTCGACCTGCCCTGGGGCCGGCCGGCCCCGGAGCAGGTCGAGATCCAGGACGCCGCCCGCATCCTCGACGAGGACCACTACGGCCTGGAGAAGGTCAAGGAGCGGGTCCTGGAGTGGATGGCGGTGCGCCAGCGGGCCCTGGCCCGCCGCCAGGCGGCGCCCGAGCCGGCCGAGGGCACCGCCCCCCCGCGTCCGCTGCAGATGCCGATCCTCTGCTTCGTGGGCCCGCCCGGGGTGGGCAAGACCTCGCTCGGCCGCAGCATCGCCCGGGCCCTGGACCGCAAGCTGGTGCGGGTCTCGGTGGGCGGCATCCGCGACGAGGCGGAGATCCGCGGGCACCGCCGGACCTACATCGGCGCCCTCCCGGGCCGGATCATCCAGGCCATGAAGCAGGCCGGGGTCTCCAACCCGGTGCTGATGCTGGACGAGATCGACAAGGTGGGCCTCGACTTCCGGGGCGACCCCTCGGCGGCGCTGCTGGAGGTGCTGGACCCCGAGCAGAACCGGGAGTTCTCCGACCACTACCTGGAGGTCGCCTACGACCTCTCCCAGGTGCTCTTCATCACCACCGCCAACGTCACCGAGACCATCTCCCCCCCGCTGCGAGACCGGATGGAGGTGATCCGGCTCACCGGCTACACCCAGGAGGAGAAGCTCGGCATCGCCCGCCAGCACCTGGTGCCGCGCCAGCGGGAGCAGCACGCCCTCGACGCCGAGGAGCTGGAGCTCACCGACCCGGCCCTGCGGGCGATCATCCGCGGCTACACCCGCGAGGCCGGGGTGCGGAGCCTGGAGCGGCAGATCGCGCAGGTGATGCGCAAGATCCCGCGCCAGCTGGCCGAGCACCCCGAGCGGCAGCCGATCCGGGTCGACGCCCCCGACCTCATCGAGTACCTGGGCCCGGCCCGGTTCGACGACGCCGAGGCCGAGGCCGAGGACCGGGTCGGGGTGGCCACCGGGGTGGTGGTCTCCGAGGCCGGCGGCGACCTGGTGACCGTCGAGGCCCTGGCCATCGAGGGCCGCGGCGACTTCCAGCTGACGGGGCAGATCGGGGACGTGATGCAGGAGTCGGCGCGGGCCGCGCTCTCCTGGGTGCAGGTGCACGCCGGCGACTACGGCATCGAGACGGACTACTTCGACGGCCACCGGGTCCACATCCACGTGCCCGCCGGGGCCATCCCCAAGGACGGGCCCTCGGCCGGCGTCACCCTCACCACCGCCCTGGTCTCGGTGGCCGCCGACCGTCCCGTGCGCCACGAGGTGGCCATGACCGGGGAGGTGACCCTGCGGGGCCGGGTCCTGCCCATCGGGGGGGTCAAGGACAAGCTGCTGGCGGCCCACCGGGCGGGCATCAAGACCTTCCTCCTGCCGGAGCGCAACCGCCGCGACCTGCACGAGATCAACCAGGCCCTGCTGGAGGGGATGGAGCTGGTCTTCGTGTCCGACGTGGCCGAGGTCTTGGCCCGGGCCCTGCTCCCGGCCCGGCCCCAGCGGCGGCGCCGGCTCCCGGTGGGGTTCGAGCCGCAGCCGCCGGTGCTGCAGGCGTAGGGGTGGCGGTCGAGCTCCGCGACCTCGTCGAGCTCCAGGTGGTGGTCGACCCCACCTTCGACGAGAACTGCTACGTCCTGCGGCGCCGGGACACCGACCGGGCCCTGGTCGTCGATCCCGGGCTCCAGGGCCCGGAGGTGGTGGCCCTGCTGGAGCGCCAGCACCTGGTCTGCGAGCGCATCCTGGCGACCCACGGGCACCCGGACCACACCCTGGGGGTGCCGGCGGTGCAGGCCGCCTTCCCGCAGGCGCCGCTGCTGCTCCACCCGGCCGACCGCTCCCTGCTGGACCGGTCGGCGCTGATGAGCCTCCCCGGCCTGCCCGCGGACCTCCCACCGGTGATCCCGGGCGGGGAGCTGACGGGCGGCCAGCGGCTCGACTGGCACGGGCTGGCGATCGAGGTCTGGCACACGCCCGGGCACACCCAGGGCTCGGTGACGCTGGTCCTGGGCGAGCACTGCTGGTCGGGGGACACCCTCTTCCGGCGCAGCGTGGGCCGCACCGACCTGCCCGGCGGCTCCTGGCCCCAGCTGCTGGTCAGCGTCCGGGACCGCCTCTTCACCCTGGCGCCGGCGACGGTGGTCTACCCCGGGCACGGGGCCCGGACCACCATCGCCGAGGAGCGACGGGAGAACCCGTTCGTGGGCGACCGGGCTCCGGGCTGAGGCGCGGGCGGCTCAGGCCGCCCGCACCCCGTCCGCCGGGTGGGCGGTGAACGCCGGCAGGGGCCGCTGGGCCAGGGCCGCCAGCGCCCCCACGGCCAGGATGCCCACCGAGAGCCCCAGCCCGGCGCGCACCCCGGCGGGGCCGTCGGAGAGGGCGCCGGCCAGGACCGGTCCCAGGCACTGGCCGCCGGCAAACGCCACCGTCAGCCCGCCGATCGCCGCGGTCCACTGGTGCGGGGGCAGAGCGTGGCGGACGACCCCGGTCATCGCCGTGACCACCGAGAGGAAGGAGCCGCCGAAGAGCACCGCCGAGCCCGCGGCCAGCGCCGGCGACGCCCCGAGCACCGGCAGCAGGGCGCCGACGGCGACCACGGCCATGACCGCCGCCGGGCCGTGGCCCGGGCCCAGCCGCCCCAGCAGGGGGGCCCAGGCGAACCCCCCGCCCACCGCGCAGACCCCCAGCAGGACCCAGAACAGCACCACCGCGCCGGGGCCGGCGCCCTCGTGCTTGAGCAGGGCCACGATGAACGTCATGTAGGCGATGTAGCCGGCGCCGAACAGGGCGTAGCAGGCCAGCAGCGGCCCCAGGCCGCGCACCGGCCAGCGCCCGCTGCCCGCCGGTGGCACCGGCGGCTCGGGGAGGGCCCGGGCGGCCGGCGCGCACCCGGCCAGGGCCGCCAGCGCGGCGGCGGCCAGCACCGCCCAGCCCCAGCGCCAGCCGGTGGCGGGGCCGGTCGCCGCCAGCAGAGGCGGGAGGATGAGGCCGGAGAGGGTGATGCCCAGCCCGCCGCCGGCGAAGTAGGTGCCCAGCAGCAGGGCCACCCGGCGCGGGGAGGCCCCGGCCCCCAGCTGGGCGGCGAGGCCGGCGCCCACGATGAAGGTCAGGGCTCCGGCGGCGCCGGCCAGCAGCCGCAGGGCCATCAGCAGGGCCAGGGGGCCGCCACCGGCGGTGGCGCCCAGGGCAGCGGCGGTGACCGCGATCCCGGCGAGGAACGTGCGCCGGCTGCCGGCCCGGCGGGCCACGGGGGCGGCCAGGAGCGCGCCGCCCAGGTAGCCCAGGGCGTTGGCGGTGTTGATGGCCCCGGCGGTGGCGTAGGACCAGTGCAGGTCGGCCCGCATCGCCGGCAGCAGCAGGGCGTAGGCGAACCGGGCCAGGCCGATCGCCACCGCCGGTCCCAGGGCCAGGCCCAGGGCCACCGGCATCGCCGCCAGGGGCCGGCCGGTCCCGGCCCTCACCGGCGCCGCGCGGGGGCGTCCAGGAGGGTGGCCGCCAGCCGTCGAGCCGCCGCGGCCGCCTGCCGGTCGCCCTCCACCAGCTGGCGGCTGTTGGCGCCGTCGAGGAGGAGCAGGAGGTCCCCACCGGTGCGGGCCGGGTTCGGCGCCCCGGCGGCCGCGGCCAGGGTGGTCAGGTAGTCGCGCATCCAGCGCTTGTGCCGCCGGGCCACCGCCAGCGCCGGGTGGTCGGGGGCGACGATCTCGGCGGCGGCGTTGAGGAAGGCGCAGCCCCGCCGGCCCTCGGCCCGGTGCCACGCCGCCAGCCAGTCGAAGACCGCCAGCACCCGTGCCCGCGGGTCCGGCGGCTGGCGGTGCATGAAGGCCTGCAGCGAGGCGGCGCGGCGACGGTGGCGCTGCTCCAGGGCCGCGGCCAGGAGGTCGTCCTTGGAGGGGAAGTGGGCGTACAGGGTGGCCTTGGACACCCCGGCCTCGGCCACCACGGTGTCGACCCCGGTGGCGGTGACCCCCCGTTCGTAGAAGAGGGTGGCGGCGGCGCCCACCAGGCGGTCGCGGGCCGAGGGCGAGAGCATGGGCCCGAGTATACAGACCGGTCTGTCATGCGGGACGCCCCCCGTCGGCCCGTCGGCCCGGGTCTTGACACGGCGCCCGGGAGGGCGTTTCATAGCGGGCGGCAACATCGGGAGCCGGGTGCCGGCGGGTGAGGGCGACTCGCCCCCGCGTGCCCTGGCTGCGGGAGGTGAGGCGTGCGCGGCCCCAGGACAGGGGGGGGCCGGGCGACCGAGCGGACGGCCGGGCCGGGCCGGTGGGTGACCGGTCGGTCGCGGGTGCCCCGGCCCGGCCACGGGCCCCCTGCGCGCCGCTGGTGGACCCCACCGGACCGCGCCTGGCGGCGGTGAGCTGGTCACCGCCCCGGGACCGCCCTGCAGAGAGTTTGGAGAAGCCGTGGCACAGCGATGGACCGTCGATCAGTCGTTCTACCCCTCGCCGAGGGCTGCCATGGAGGGGCCGGCGGAGACGCTGGCCTACGTGGCCGGGCTGAGCGCGCCCGGGCGGGGGGCCAACGCCCTGGGCGTGGTCGACGTTCAGCCGGGCTCCAGCACCTACGGGACGGTGGTGGGCTGGTGGGAGGCGCCCGGTCGCGACGACGAGTTCCACCACTACGGCTGGAACGCCTGCAGCTCCGCCCTCTGCCCGTCGGCGCCGCATCCTCACGTGGAGCGGCGCTACCTGCTGGTGCCCGGCATCCGCTCGTCACGCGTCTACGTCCTGGACGTCAAGGAGAATCCCCGCCAGCCCCGGCTGGTCAAGGTCATCGAGGCCGAGGAGCTGCGGCGGCGGGCGGGGTACTCCCGTCCCCACACCCTCCACTGCGGTCCGCAGGGGATCTACCTCTCGTGCCTGGGCGGGGCCGAGCCCGGCGACCCGGGCGGGGTGGCGCTGCTGGACCACACGACGTTCGAGGTCCTGGGCGCCTTCGAGGTCGACCGCGGGCCCCAGCGCCTGGCGTACGACCTCTGGTGGCACCTGGCCGACGACACCATGATCACCAGCGAGTGGGGCACGCCGGCGGACATCGAGGACGGGCTGCAGGGCGAGCGCTTGCTGGCGCGGGAGTACGGCCACGCGCTGCACTTCTGGGACCTGCGCCGCCGCCGGCACCTGCAGCGCCTCGACCTCGGCTCGCAGTACCAGATGGTGCTGGAGCTGCGCCCGGCCCACGACCCGCGCCGCCGCTACGGCTTCACCGGGGTGGTGGTCAATGTCGAGGACCTCTCCGGGTCCATCTGGACCTGGCACCGGGACGGCGACCAGTGGGCCGTCACCAAGGTGATAGACATCCCCGCCGAGGCGGCCGACCCCAGCCAGCTGCCCCCGCTGCTGCAGCCGTTCGGCGCGGTGCCTCCGCTCATCACCGACATCGACCTGTCCATGGACGACCGCTTCCTCTACGTGTCCTGCTGGGGGACGGGCCAGCTGCGGCAGTATGACGTGCGGGATCCGTTCCACCCGGCCCTGGCCGGGACCCTGGAGATCGGGGGGATCGTGCGCCGCAGCCCGCATCCCGCGGCCCCGGCCACGCCGCTGGCCGGCGGCCCTCAGATGGTGGAGATCAGCCGAGATGGGCGGCGGGTCTACTTCACCAACTCCCTCTACGCGGCCTGGGACGACCAGTTCTACCCGGACGGGGTGGGGTCCTGGATGGTCAAGGCCGACGTCGGCCCGGGCGGGGGCATGGCCTTCGATCCGGCCTTCTTTCCCCAGGACTTCCGAGGCCTGCGGGTGCATCAGGTCCGACTCGAGGGCGGCGATTGTTCCTCGGATTCCTACTGCTTCTCGTGACCGTCGGCGGGAGCAGCGCGCACGGTCCGGTCCCGGACAGCAACCAACCACTGTGAGGAGAGGTCGAGAAGATGAGTGAGTACGCGCACCCCGAAGTCCTGGTCAGCACCGCCTGGGTGTCGGAGCATCAGAATGACCCCGCGGTGCGGCTGCTGGAGGTCGACTACGATCCCTCGGGGGCGTACGAACTGGGGCATCTGGCCGGAGCCGCCCTGGTCGACTGGAAGCGGGACATCAACGACCAGGTCCGTCGTGACGTGCTCAGCCGCGCCGACATGGAGCAGCTGATGGGCCGGCTCGGGGTCAGCGCCGACACCACCTTGGTCCTGTACGGCGACATGCGCAACTGGTTCGCCGCGTTCGCCCTGTGGACCTTCCAGATCTACGGCCACGGCGACGTGCGCCTGATGAACGGCGGCCGTCGCAAGTGGGCGGAGGAGGGGCGGCCCATGACCGAGGACGTGCCCGCCTTCACCCCCACCACCTACCGCGCGCGCGGCGCCGACCTCGGCATCCGGGCCACCCACCAGATGGTCCGTGGGCTGGTGGGATCGGCGGACGTGTCCCTGGTCGACGTCCGTTCCCCCGCGGAGTACCGGGGCGAGATCTCGACCCCGGCGGAGTACCCCAACGAGGGGGCGCAGCGGGCCGGTCACATCCCCGGGGCGGTGAGCATCCCCTGGGCCGAGGCCATCCGCGACGACGACACCTTCAAGCCCGCCGACGAGCTGCGGGCCCTGTACGCCGGCAAGGGCGTCACGCCCGACCGCACGGTGGTCACCTACTGCCGCATCGGCGAGCGCTCCTCGCACACCTGGTTCGTCCTGAAGTGGCTCCTCGGCTACCCGGTGGTGGCCAACTACGACGGCTCCTGGAGCGAGTGGGGGAACTCCGTTGGGGCGCCGATCGAGAAGTAGGGGCTCCCTTGGCTGAGCCGGCGGTGGACGCGGTCCTGGACCTGCGCGGCAGCGAGGGCGACTGTGGCGACACCGCCCTGCAGCTGGTCCGCCGGGCGCTGCAGTCGGTGGCGCCGGGCGGACGGCTGCGGGTGACCACCGACGTTGCGGAGCACGTCTTCACCGTCAGGGCCTGGTCCCGCAAGACCGGGCGGCGGATCGTGGCCGAGGAGGCCGTGGCCGGGGCGACCACCCTCACCGTGGAGCAGCGCTCCGATGCCTGAGTCCCTGGCGCTCCTGGTGGCCACGGAGGGCGGAGTGCCCACCGCCGTGGACCTGCTGGCCGGCGCGGTGGCGCTGGAGATGACCGGGCACGCGTACTTCACCGGGCCCGCGGTCCGGTGGCTGGCCGCCGACGGGGCCGGCGGGGCGGCACCCCCCGCGGACCAGGGGCCGGCGGTGCTGCGGCGCCTGCGCGAGCTGCGCCGGGAGGGGGCACTCCACGTCTACGCCTGCTCGCAGGCCCTGGCCGCGCAGGGCCTGTCCCCGCAGTCCCTGAGCGACGTGGTGGACAGCACCGCCGGCTTCGCCTTCTTCCTCTCGCTGGCGACGGAGGCGACGCTCACCATGACCCTGTGACGCCGGCGGGGGCCGCGGGGCCGCGGCCCGTCCGGTGACGGTGTCGTTCGCCGGCTTCCCCTGGCTCTCGCTGGTGCTCCTTGGGATGTACCACGGCGTCAACCCGGGCATGGGCTGGCTGTTCGCGGTCTCCCGCTGGCGGCAGCGCGGGCGGTGGCGGGACCTCCTCGGCAGCCTGGTCCCGCTGGGGATCGGCCACGAGCTCTCCATCCTGCCCATCGCGGTGGGCTACGAGCTGGGCGCGGCCAGCCTGTCGGCCCACGTCCTCACCCTCGGGGCCGCGGCGGTCCTGGTGGGGATGGGGGGCTGGTTCCTCCTGCGACGGAGCCACTTCCGCTGGGTGGGCATGCGCCTCGGCGTCCGGGAGCTCATCCTGTGGTCGTTCCTCATGTCCTCGGCGGAGGGCGCGGGGCTGATGCTGATCCCGGCGCTGCGGTTCTCGGGGGTCGGGGACGACCTGGCCCGGGTCCTGGGGCGGGCCCGCCTGGGCGAGGCGGTGGTGTACGGTGGCGTGGCGGCCGCGGTCCACGGCACCGCGACCGTGGTCACGATGGGCCTGGTGGCGGTGGTGGCGTCGCGCCTGCTGGGCCTGCAGCGACTGCGCCGGCTGTGGGTCAACTTCGACCGCATCTGGGCGCTGGCCCTGGTGCTCTCGGGCGTCCTCCTGCTGGTCACCTGAGCGTGTGACCAACGCCGACAAGGGGTGTTCCATCCAGCCGGAGTTGGTTCACAGGGGAACTCACCCCGTGGGACTAGCCGATGGCCGCAAGCAGGCCAGCTTGGACCGCTACCTCGACACGCTCACGCCGGAGCAGTGCCTGGGCATCGAGGCGGTGGCGATGGACACGTGGGAGCCGTTCCGGAACTCGGTCCGCGCGCACCTGGCGGCCTCGACGCCGGGTCGGTGCGCGGAGCGGGCCCACTCGGACCGCGTCGGCCCAGGCGCTCGATCCCTTCGGCGTGCAGGATCGCCCGCACGGTCTGGGCTGAAACCGGACCGCCCTCCGCACTGATCCGCGCGGCGATCTCGGTCAGCGGCCGGTCCTCCGCGCCAAGCCTCAGGACCCGTTCCCGGAGCCGTCCTGCCTTCCACGGTCCTCTGGGGCCGGGCTTGGAGGAGAGGGAGAGCTCGGCGCGCCCCCCTCGCAGCTCGGCCGCCAGCTGGTGCACCGTTGCCGGGGCGTACCCGAAGCGCTCTCCGATCTCGGCGGCGGACGCGGCCTCCACGAAGTGGGCACGGAGCGCCTCGTAACCGGCGCCGGGCCGGCTGGCTCGGCTGGAGAGAGGAGTCAGCCCGGGCCCTTGACAGGCCCGCACAGCTCAGGGGGTCGCTGGGAACGCCACGACGCCATCACGGCCTCGGATACGTCGTTGATGGAGTGCTCCAAGTCACAGCTGTCGCCGACCACATGGCTCCGACCGGTCAAGTCCTCACCGCGATTCCCCTAAAGCAGCCTGCAGGACCGGGCCCCTGCCTCGCTACACCCGGCTGGGCAAGACCTCCACGCGATTTCCGCCCCGAGGATCGAGGTTGGGGGAAACTGGAGCCGCAGCGCTGCATCGGACCCGCACTGAACGCGTCAGCCCTCTGTACCACGGAGCCAAGCTCCGAAGAACGGGTCCGCCACCACCCACGCGCCGTCTCGCCCTATGACTGCCTCGTCGGCGTCGAGGGTATGCAACGCTTTGCGTACCGAGGCCGCACTGGCCAGTCCCACCGCCGTCGCGAAAGCTGCCGACATCGGCGAGCTGCTTCCTCCGCTTTTCGCCAACTGGATCAGCACTCGGCGTTGGCCGGGCGCCCGCCGCTGCAATTCTTCACTGTAGGTGGGTGCCTCGTGCGCGACCGCTTGGTCCATGCCAGCTGCGACCACATCGGCAGTCACCTCTCTGCCGGCGATCTCGAAGGACTCGTAGGCCAAACGCTGTATGTCATTAGGGACTGGCCCAGCAACCCGGACGATGAGTTCGGCAACCAACTCCGTGACCCGTTTGCGGCCTGTTGCTATCCGCTCGCGCAGGAAACCCACCATCTCGTCGTTCGGGATCGGTCCAAGAGCAATCTTCTGAGTCATGCCGTAGAGTGGCGAAGACTCCGCCGCCACCAGCCGCTCCATGAGGTGCCGCTTCGATCCGGCGAGCACGAGGCTGACCGACGGATGCTCGTCAGCGAGAGACTTGAGCAGCCTTGGCAAGTGCTCCCCATAATCAGTAATTGCTTGGAACTCGTCCAATACCAGGACGGCGGGCCGATGGGCTGCCTCGCTGCTCAGTAGTGCATAGATATCGGCCGTGATCTTGTCGGCATCGGGCGGGGCCAGCCGCGGCCCGTACTCGAAAACAGGCCTGCCGTCGTCGGTGAACGCCACCGTCGGCTTGACGCGAATCCTGGCGAGAAACTCTGGGACCGCTTGGCGAGCCCGGTGCCAGCGCGCGCCGGGGATACGAAAGGCCCCGCCAGCGAGGGCGCCGGCCAAGGCAGCCCGATCTTTGCAGCGGAGCACATTGACATGCACGAGGGCTGGTCGCTTCTTGACGAGGATCGACTCGGCACGCAGCAGCACCGACGTCTTGCCATAGCGCCGTGGCGACAGGAGCACGACGCTCACATGGTTCCGCATCCGGCTGACCAAGGCGTTGATCTCCCGCTCGCGGCCGACGAATTGATCGCCCTCCACCGGAGATCCGTAGTGAAAGGGGTTCATGCTGTTCGTCATGGGGACACTGTATCACCTGGCACTGTGCCACATGGGATAGTCAAGCCAGCGGACCTCGCCTTCCTCTCATCCCACCACGCCCATGGGATCTCCGCCGGCCCCTCCAACCCACACCAGGCCCCGCAGCCAAAGGACCGACCCGAGATCAGTCACGCCGACACGCCAAGGGGCGGTCAGAGGGGGGATGGGTGCGCACAGCGGTCGTGGACTGGTGGACCGCCTGGTTGGCGTCGGGCACCGGCAGGGGATGAGCCAACGGTGCAACGCTCGAGGGGCTCGCGAGCCTGAACGTTGGTGCTGGCACCCATCTTCTCGGAGGAGCCGCCCAGCACCGCCACGCTGGCGGCCCGGCACGCCGCGAACAACTTGGCCTGGGCCCGGTCGCCGGTGGCCTTGTGGATGAAGCGGCACGCCGCGGTGGGTGTTGCTCGGACGACGAGCCGGATCTCCGGTCCGTCGTAGACGTTCCAGCGCTCCGCGGGCGTGCCGGGCTGGCAGAAGACGATCCGGAGCGCGCCGGGGCGGAGAGGTGGCCCTCCGGTCGCGGCGGTGAAGCGGTCGTGGCCGTGCTCGGCCCAGATGGCGGCCATGTGCTCGGCGGCGGCGTGCCCAGTCGTGAGCAGCTGGGCGGTGTTGGTGAACGCGGCGAAGCGAGGCTGGATGCGGAAGGTGGTGGCATCGGGGGTGAGCCACCGGGGCTGACCTCGCCCGAGGGCGCAGCCCAGGTGCCGAAGTCCTCGATGCCGGCCTCTTCGAGCAGGTCCGGGTGCAGGTAGTGCTGGACGACGCAGGCCTCGGTGATCGCGTTCGCCCCCGGAGTCGCGGTGGCGAAGGTGACGATCCGACCGCCTGGATCACATGACGGGGTCCGACGGGCGGACCTCTGCACCGCGGGGAGCGGCAACGCCCGCTGCGCCCGCCCCCTGCTCGTCCAGGTGCGCGAGGGCACCGCCCGGACCACCGCGCTCATCCGGCGGGAGGGGGCCGCCGGGTCGGGCCGAGGTTCAGCGCCAGCTGAGCCCGGCCCGGCCTCAGGCCCTGGTGCGAGGCGCCGGGGCCAGCCGCTCCAGGAGGGTGTGGAGGATGCCGGCGGTGATGCCCCAGATGGTGTGGGGGCCGTGCTGGTACGAGTAGATCGTCACCACCTCCCCCTCGCGGGTGACCTCCCGCGTCGACGGCGGGTGCCCCTGGAGGAGCTCGCCGAGCGGGACCCGGAACCAGTCGGCGATCTCACCGGGGTTGGGTCGCAGCCGGACCGGCCGGTGCTGGAGCCCCACGAAGGGGGTGAGCAGGAACTGGGAGGCGTGGGTCCGTCGGGGCGGCAGGCTGCCGATGAGCTCCACCGCGTCGGCCGGGATGCCCAGCTCCTCCTCCGTCTCGCGCAGGGCGGCGGCGCCCAGATGGCCGTCCGCCGCCTCGTAGCCGCCCCCGGGAAAGGCGATCTGCCCGGGGTGGTTGCGCAGGTCCGGGCCGCGTTCGATGAAGAGCAGGGGGAGGGCTGGGTCCCCGGGGTCCAGGAGGAGGAGGACGGCCGCCAGTTGCAGCGGGGGCGGGGGGGGGGGCGGCGGGGCCGCGGCCGGGAGGGGGTCCAGGGCCGAGCGGAGGCTGGCCAGCAGCGATGGGAGCCGGTCCGGGTCACCCAAGGTGGAGGTGGAGGACGTGGGCCTGGGCCAGCAGGCCCGCCGCCACGGCGGCCGCGATCAGGAGCAGCAGGGCTCCGATGGCCACCCAGGCCGCTCGGGAGCCCCGGCGCGGGGGCGGCGCGGGGGCGGTGGCCTCGCTG
>JAKABB010000168.1 GCA_021802045.1 bacterium | reverse complement strand
GGGGTGGAGGTGCGGCTGCGCTGGCGAGCTCACGGGGTGAGCCTGACCGAGGACGGGGGGTTTCGGGTATCGGACGCCGGGGGAGCCGGGCTCACGGCCGACCGGGTCGTGCTGGCGACCAGCGCCCAGCACGCGCTGGGCCTGCTCCGCCGCGGGGGTCTGGAGGATTCCGGGATCGAGCGCGCGGCCACCCTCCCCGACTCCCCGATCGTGAACGTGCACCTCTTCACCGACAGGCCCTTCCTCCCAGGGCCGGTGGTGGTGGTTCCCCGCTCCCCCTTGCAGTGGCTGTTCGACCGCACCGAGCTCAGCTCGGAGGCGGGCTCCAGCCCGGAGATCTACCACTCCGCCATCTCCATCTCCGCGGCCCAGGACGAGGTCGTCGTGGCCGAGGATCGTCTCGCCGACACCATGTGGCAGCTCTGCCGGTCCACCTTCCCAGCCGCGTCCCGGGCCCGGCTGGTGGGCTCCCGGGTGACCCGCGAGGCGCACGCCACCTTCGCGCCCGTGACCGGCTCGGAGCGGCTGCGGCCCGGCGCGGCAACCTCCATCCCGGGTCTGCTGGTGGCGGGGAGCTGGACGGCGACCGGCTGGCCGGCGACGATGGAGGGGGCCGTTCGCTCGGGAGCGGCGGCGGCGGCCCTGGCCGGGTCCCGAGCCGGTCAGCGCCCGACCGCAGAGCTGGCGGGGTCGACCGTAGGCTGAGGGCCAGCGACTTCGCTCAGGAGGCCGACCGCCAGGCCGGCGCTACGCCTGAGCGCCCGCAGCGCGACCCTCTGACGGCTCCCGACCTCGATCAGGCTCGGGATCGCCCCGGGGTGGGAGGCCAACAGCTTCAACGCCAGGTCGGCGGCCGGGCCGCGACCACCCATGCGCAGCAGAGAGCCGGCCGGTCCCAGCGGCCGGCCGGGGGTGTCGAGGACGACCCGCAGCGCCACCACCGCACAGCCACGCCCCAGCCACGCGGCGGTCTCCATCTCCACCAGGTCCACCCCGGCTGACGCCAGGGCCGCCCTGGCCTCGAGACCGTCGGCGATCTCCTCCACGCTGCCCAGCCGGCACTCCCGGCCCGCCCCGGCGGCCACCAGCCGGATGGTTCGATCAGGGTCGGCCGCGACCCAGACACCGTCCGGGGTGAGGACGGAGCGGGCCACCCCCACGCTGCCAGGCTCCCAGCCGGGAGCGCAAGCCCCCGCCACCCCGGCCACCAAGACCGGGCTGCCGGGCGCCACCTGCGCGGCCGCCGCCCGGGCCGCCGCCTGCCCCATGCCGGTCTCCCAAACCTCGACCCGGGCATCGACCGTGGTCCAGCGCACCATCTCGGCGGTGCGATTGCGCTCCCACCTTGCCGGGATGGCCGCGCGCACGGCCCTGGCCTCCGACCCGAGGGCGCAGGCGACCAGCAGCGCGCGCGGCGGGCGATCAGGGATCTGCGGCTTCGGCCAGCGGGCGAGTCCCGCGGACAGGAGCAGCACCGCGAGCGCGGCGAGGGCGGCGGGGCCGACTCCCAGCAGCAGCGCCAGCAGGGCGCTCTGCAGATACACGAGGACGATCAGGAGGGCGCCGACCCAGAGCCCCAGGGAGCGCGAGGGTCGGGTCTCCCCCAGGCACAGGCGCAGCCAGAGCTGGAGCGCCAGCCCGACCACGAACCAGCCCACGTAGTTGAGCCAGGTGACCCCGAACCAGGCGCCGGCTCCCCGGGGATAGGAGTAGATGGAGCCCAGGAACCAGTGCGCCCCCCGCAGCGCCACCGGATCGACCACCAGGTCCAGTCCCACCATCATCAGGGCCCCCAGGACCAACCGGCGCGGCCCGCGCGCACCGATGCCCCCCAAAACCGTGTAGGTGCTGTACGCGAGCCAGGTGAAGCTCAGGCTGTCGAAGACCGGGATCCCGGCCACCAGCCAGTCACGGGCCAGTCCCGCGAGGCGGTAGTGATACACCCCGAATGGGACTCCGTAGCCGGCCGTGGACGCCCACTCCGCCGAGAAGGCGATGACCCAGCCTCCCGCCAGGAGGGCCAGCGCCGGCCTGGTGCCGTGACGGCGCCACACCACCAGTGCCACCACCACCAGCGGCAGAAACGAATACCAGCGGCTGAGACCGGGCGCGATGACCCCGGGCAAGTCAGCCGCCCTCCGGCCCGCGCCCAGGGCCCAGCTCGCGCACCGCGTCAGAGAGCGCTCTGGGCAGATCCCCGGGATCCCAGTCCAGCTCACCTCGGGCCCGGCCGGAGTCGACCCACATGAGATGGGCGGCCATGCGGACCGAGGTCATGGAGATGGTCGGCACCCCATGGCGCCACCTCGCCCGCACCTCGCTGGCGGCGGCGGCCAGATAGGCCGCGCCCATCGGGAGCCGCCAGCGGGGCGGAGCGACCCCGGCCGCCTGGGCCACCAGGGTCAGGAACTCGGCCAGGGTCAGGTTGCGATCACCCAGGATGTAGCTCCTGCCCGCGACCCCCCGCTCCAGGGCGGCGACGTGGCCCCGGCCCACGGCCTCCACGTCCACCAGGTTCAACCCGGTGTTCACCACCGCCGGGATGCGGCCCTGGAGAAAGTCGCGGATGGTGGCGCCGGTCGGTGTCGGGCGCCGGTCGCCGCCGCCGACCGGCGTGCTGGGCTGGACCACCACCACCTCGGGATCGCGCCACCGAAGGGCGATCTGCTCGGCCGCCCACTTGGAGCGCTTGTAGGGACCGGCCAGCCCGGCCGCGGAGCGGGCCCGGTCGTCCTCGGCGCACACCCTCCCCGAACGGTCGAAGGCGAGCGTCCCCACGGTGCTGCAGTGGACCACCCGCTCCACCTTCGTGGCGCGGCTCGCCCAAAGCAGGTTCGAGGTCCCCCCGACATTGGTGCGGATCATGGCCGCGACATCCTGGGCTCTGAGCGCCAGGCGGTAGTCGGCGGCGCAGTGGATCACGGCCTGGCACCCCCGGGTCGCCCTGAGGAGCGACTCCCTATCAGCCAGATCACCGAGAACCGGCTGCGCGGGGACGGCGCGATCGAGGCGGCCCTCGTCCCGGGCCATCACCCTCACCTCATGGCCACGCTCCAGCAGCGCCCGCACCACAGCGGCGCCCACGAACCCGGTCCCGCCCGTGACCAGGACCCTCACCGTTTGACCGCCGGTCGGCTCCAGGCGGGACTGCGGCGGACCGGCTCGCGCGCGCCGTGGCAAGCAGTTGGCGAGGTGAGCCATATCCCCGGGGCCCCCGCGCTCACACCAGCGGCCACGGCCCCCGGGGCCGGCACCCGACGCCATCTCGAAAACATCCACCGAGAGCAGGGGCGGCGGCGCTCGCTCACCGTCTCGTCAACCCGGATCCCCCTCGTCTCAGCCGGGCCGCCGGCCACTCCGGGGTCACGGCGCCGCGGCCGACTGGGGCTGGAGCAGATAGCCCCCGCTGCGATGGGTCCGCAGCAGCTGCGGGCGGGCGGGATTGGCCTCGAGCTTCTGGCGCAGGCGATGCACGCACATGGTGACGGCCTGGGGGGTCGCCCGGGGGTCACCGCCCCACGCTCCCTCGATGATCTGGCGGCGGGACACCACCACCCCGGAGTTGACCGCAAGGTACTCCAGCAGATCGGCTTCGCGCGGGCTCAGGAAGTGGCGCCGGCCCTCGATCCGGGCCGAGCGCCGGGAGGGCTCGACCACCAGAGGCCCCACCTCGATGACCCGCCCCGCCCCCCGGCGCTCGGCCTGGCGGCGCCTCAGAACGGCCTTCAGA
>JAKABB010000167.1 GCA_021802045.1 bacterium | reverse complement strand
GGCCCTGGCGGCGACGGCGCCGTGCCTGGTGCTGGCGGGACCGGCGGGGATGGCCGCCGCCCTGGCCGCCGCCGGGGGACGGGGGCCGGCGGCCCCTCCCGTGCTCGGGATCGGGGGGGCGGAGGGGCCGGCGGGGCGGCTGGAGGACGGGCCCTCCCGTCCCCCGCAGGGGCCGCGGGGGCTCCCGGCCGGGGCCGACTGCTGCCTCCTGCGCACCTCGGGGACCAGCGGGACGCCCAAGGTGGTGCGGCTCACCCTCGGCAATCACCGGGCCTCGGCCCTCGGGTGCCAGCAGAGCCTGGGGCTGACCGGCGCCGACCACTGGCTGCTGACCCTGGCCCCCCACCACGTGGGCGGCCTGGCCATCCTCCTCCGCAGCGTGATCCTGGGCCAGCCGGTGACCACGGTGCCCGGCTTCGAGGAGGGGGCGGTGGTCGACGCCCTGCGGGCGGAGCGCCCGACCGTGGTCTCCCTGGTGCCGACCATGCTCCACCGGCTGGTCGACGCCGGCGGCGCCGCGGCGGTGGCGGCGCTGCGGGCCATCCTCCTCGGCGGCGCCCCGGCCCCGCCGGCGGCGGTGGCCCGATGGGTGGCCGCCGGGCTGCCCGTTTGCCCCAGCTACGGCCTCACCGAGAGTTGCTCCCAGGTGACCGTCGTTCCCCCGGGGCGGGCCGCCGAGTGCCCGGGCAGCGCCGGGTGGCCGCACGGCGGGGTCCGGCTGGCCATCCGCCGCGATGGGGCCGGCCCGACGTGGGCCGACCCTGGGGAGGTGGGGCAGATCGTGATCGCGGGCCCGGTGGTCAGCCCAGGCTACCTGGGCGGGAGGGCCCGCCCGGTCCGTCGCCGGGGGCCGCTGGTGACCGGGGACCGCGGCCGGCTGCTGGCCGACGGCCGGCTGGAGGTGGTGGGCCGGGCCGACGACGCCCTCCTCACCGGGGGCGAGCTGGTCCAGCCCGATGAGGTGGAGATGGTGCTGCGGGCCCACCCCGCGGTGGCCGACGCCGCCGTCGTGGGCGAGGCCGACCCCCTGTGGGGCACGACCCTCCTGGGGCTGGTGGTGGCGCCGACGGCCACCCCGGAGGAGCTGGTGGCCTGGTGCCGAGCCCGGCTGCCCAGCGCCAAGGTCCCCCGCCGCGTCCGCCTGGTGGGCGCCCTGCCCCGCTCCGAAGGCGGGAAGCTGCTGCGCCGGGCCCTCGCAGCCCTGCCCGACTCGGGCCGGCTCAGCTCCCGGTGACGGCCGGCGGCCCGGCGCTCCAGGGGAGCGCCGGGCCGAAGGCGGTGAGGTCGACGGCGCCGGTCCCGTCGCTGTTGACGAGGAGGATCTGGCGGTAGCCCCGGCGCAGCGCGGTGAAGGCCACCTGCCGGCCCGTCGCCGTCACGGCGGCCGCCACCGGGGGCCCGGACGGTGGGGCGGCCACCACCGGGGAGACCGTGCCGGTGGTGAGGTCGGTCCGGGCCAGGCCCCCGCTGGCGGTCTCCAGCAGCACCGTGCTGAGGTCGAGGAAGGCCACCGGTGTGCCCCGCACGCCCGCGAGGCTGGCGGTGGCCGCGGCCGGGTTCCCCGGGCGGTACAGCCAGAGCTGGGGCCCGAGCGGGCCCGACACCTGGAAGGCCAGCGTGGCCCCGTCCGGGCTCCAGAGGGGGGTGCCCTGGTCGGCGGTGGCGCTCCCGGCCGGGGGCAGGAAGGAGAGCGCCTGCAGGGCCGGGCTGAGCAGGGCGATCCGGGTGACGCCGGAGGGCAGGCGCACGCTGGCCGCGATGATGGCTCCGTCGGGTCGCCAGGCCAGGCCGCCGGTGATCGGGTCCGCCGTGGCCAGGGTCGAGACCTGCCCGGTGGAGCGGGTGTAGATGTGCAGCGCCCCGCGGGCGACGAAGGCCAGGCGGCGGCTGCCCGGGCTCCACGCCGCGGCGGTCGCGCCGGCGCTCCCCGGCACCGGGACCGGTGGCTGGCCCCCGCCCGCCGCCAGCACCACAAGGGGGCGCCCGGCGAGCCCCACCGCCAGCCAGGTGCCGCCCGGCGAGGGCCAGTCCGCGACCACGGGATGGCCCGCGGGCGCGCGGTAGAGCTGGCGCAGGCTGGGAGGGTCTCCCGGGGCGGCCGGGGCGATGGCGGCGAGGACGGCCTGGGCCCCACCGCCCGGGGGCCCGGCCCGGAAGACGACCGCCGGGCTGCGGCCGAAGGGGCCGGCGGTGAAGGTGACCTGCAGGCCCCGCGCCAGCCGGTTGCCCTGGGTGTCGCGGGCCCGGCGCGAGACGGTGAGCGTGTAACGCACCCCCGGGGTGAGCGGGGTGGCGGGCTCGACGAGGAAGCGGGCCCCGTTGCGCCGGTTGGGGAGGACCGCGATGCCTCCCTCGGGGGTCGGGCGCAGGGAGATGGCGCGGGCGGTGGGCCCGGGGGCCATGGGGCGGCTGAAGGTGATGGCCGGCGCGGCCAGGGGGTCCAGGCCGCTGCCCGGTCCGGGCGTGACCGCGTTGACCACCGGTGCGGGCTCGGTCACGAAGGTCCAGGCGTGGGCCAGCCCGTTCACGCCACCGGCGGCGCTGCGGATCCCGCCGAGGAGGAGGATCCGGTAGGTGGCCGCGACGGCGAAGGGGTGGTCGGGGTGGAGGAGGCGGACCACCCGGTCCCCGGAGCTCCAGGCGAAGTGGCAGCCGGTCGGCCGGCCCGCCGCCGCCCGGCTGAGGGAGCAGCCCCGCAGGGTCGCCGGGCCCAGGGGGTGGAGGCGGTGGGCCGTGATGCGCAGGCGGCGCTCCACCGTGCCGGGGTCCATCGCGGTGTCGAAGGCGATGAGGACCGGCGCGGTGGTGGCGACGCTGCTGCTGGCCGGGGCCGGGAGCACCCCGTTGATCTGCGGCGGGGGGGGCGAGAGGCAGGCGGTCAGCAGCGGGCCGAGGAGCCCCAGCAGGCCGAGCGCGGCGACCCGGCGCCCCGGGACCCTCGCCGGGCTCAGCGGGCGGGCGCCGCCGGCTCGATGACGCTGAGGTCGAGGGGTCGGTTGGCGCCACCGCTGGCGCTCAGGACCTCGATCCGGGTCTCGCGCTGGCCGCAGAGGTCGGCGACCGGCCCCGGGTCGGCCACCAGGTTGGCCGCGGTCGAGGTGTAGGTCCCGACATTGACCCCGTCCCGGAGCAGCAGGATGCCGGTGGCCTCCGGGGTGATGGCCAGGACCGCGCCGGTGGTGTGGTCCTCGGCCAGGAACTCCAGCAGGCTGGTGAAGTTGATGAAGCGGGCCGGCAGCCCGGTGAAGCGGGCCGGGGCGCCCACCAGGGTGCCCAGGCTCTCGGCGGTGCCGGGCTCGAGGGTGACGACGTCGATCAGCCCGCGACCGGAGGTGACCTCCCGGGCCATCGAGCGCAGGGCCTCGGTCTCGCCGAGGACGGTGGTGCCGGTGGCCAGCTGGGCCGCCAGGATGGCACCGTCGAGGAAGAGCAGGTGACCCGCGATGCCCTGGGCCTCGCGCAGCCGCACGTACCCGGTGACCCCGTCCTCGCTGACCGTGCGCAGCATCCGGGGAAAGTCGACGAACGTGGCCTTCAGCCCCTCGTGGACGGGGGTGCCCGCCGGCAGCGGCAGCAGGACCCGGCCCTGGGGGCCGACGGCCCCAGCCGTGGTGGTCGCGGGGGTGGGCGGCGCTGCGGAACGGGGTGGGGGCGGCGGGGTGCTGATCGCCGCCCCCGGGGCGGGGACGGCCAGCGGTCGGGGAGGCGACGCGGGGGCCGCCGCCCCGATGGGGGGCG
>JAKABB010000166.1 GCA_021802045.1 bacterium | reverse complement strand
CGGCGGCGCTGGCCGGCGCGCCGCCGCCCGGCCCGCGGCCCTGCTCGGCCGCGGCGACCAGGGCCGTCAGGGCGTGGCGCAGGGCCTGGAGGTCCCGGTCGGGCAGGGGCTCGACGAACCGCTGCCGGACCCCCCGGAGGTGGTCCGGTGCCGCCCGCTCCAGCCGGGCCCGGCCGGCGGCGGTCAGGACCGCATAGGCGCCGCGGGCGTCGCTGGGGCAGGAGGCCCGCTCCACCAGCCCCACCCGCTCCATGCGCTCGACCAGACGGGTGAGGCCGCTGCGGCTGAGGACCACCTGGTCCGCCAGCTGGGCCATGCGCAGCCGGCCCCCGGGCGCCGCCCGCAACTGGACCAGGACGTCGTACTCCGGCAGCGGCAGGCGGTGGAGCTGGAGCAGCTCCGCCTCCAGCAGCCGGGCGATGAGCGCGTGGCCGCGCAGGAAGAGCCGCCAGGTCTCCAGGGCGGCCTCGGGGATCGGCTCGGCGGTGGGGGCGGCGGGTGGGGTGGGCATGGGGCTTCCGGACGGGGGTCGGGCACCTGATTGCGCGAGCAACCACAATGCCTTACGATTGTACCAACAACTATCCGCGTTCGGAGGGTGTCCCATGGCTTGGAAGATCGACCCGATGCACACCGCGGTGGAGTTCTCCGCGCGCCACCTGATGGTCTCGACGGTGCGTGGCAACTTCACCGAGGTCAGCGGCGAGCTGGACTATGACCCGGAGAACCCCGGCGCCGCCCGACTGGAGGTGACGGTGGGCGTGGCCAGCGTCAACACCCGCGAGCCCAAGCGGGACGAGCACCTGCGCTCGGCCGACTTCTTCGACGCCGAGAACCACCCCGCGATGACCTACCGCAGCCGGGAGGTGCGCGCGGTCGGCGGCGAGCGCCTGGTGGTCCAGGGCGACCTGACCATTCGCGGCACCACCCGTCCCGTCGAGCTGGACGTCCACGTCAACGGCATCACCCGCAGCCCCTACGGCATGCGGGTGGCCGGCTTCGAGGCGACCACCACCATCAATCGCAAGGACTTCGGCCTCAACTGGAACGTGGCCCTGGAGACCGGCGGCTGGATGGTGAGCGAGGAGATCAAGGTCACCATCGACGCCGAGGTCACCGAGGTCGCGGCGGAGGCGGCGCCCGCCGGCGCCTGACCGGCGCCTGCCCGGGGGGCTGCGGCCCCCCCGGGCCAGGCCCCTAGCCGGACCCGTCGGCGGTGCGCTCCGCGGCGGGCCCCGGCGCGTCCGGCTCCCCGGGGTCCTCGGGGGGCTCTCCCTCGTCGTGCATCTCCTCGAAGACCGCGCCGGGGGCGAGCCGCTCCGGGCACAGGACCCCGTACAGGTGGTCGGTCTCGTGCTGGACGATGCGCGCCAGCCAGCCCTCCATCTGCCGCACCACGCCGCGTCCCTGCGGGTTGCGGTAGCGCACGGTGACCACCTCGGCCCGGCGCACGGTCCCGGCCCGCCCGGGCAGGGAGAGGCAGCCCTCGAGGCCGTCGACCTCGCCGGACTGGGCCACGATCTCGGGATTGCACATGGCGAACCGCTGCCCCTCGTAGACCACGACGGCCAGCTGCCGGTTCATCCCGACCTGGGTCGCCGCCAGGCCCACGCCGTGCCACTCCACGCAGCGCTCGTACATCTCGGCCACCAGCTGGCGCAACCGGAGGTCGAAGACCCGCACCGGCTGGCAGCGCCGGTGCAGCACCGGGGCGGGGTCGCGGACCAGGCGGAGCGGGCTGGCCGGGGTCACGCGCCGGCCTCCAGCCGCGTGCCCCAGAGCGCCCGGCAGACGCGGTCGGCGTCCCAGCCGGCGTCCGCGGAGAGCTCCGCCAGCGAGGTGCAGCTCTCCGGCTGGACCTCGAGGTCGATCAGTTGGTGACAGGCCTGGAGCAGGGCCAGGTCCGCCGGGGCCACGGCGGTCACGGCCAGGACCCCCCGGGCGACGGCGACCCGGCGGCGCAGGCGGAACCCCAGGCCGACCAGCTTGCGGCCGCCGGCCCCGAGGTCGCTGAAGCCCGGGCACCAGGCCCCCTCGACCCGGCCCGCCGTCAGCGGCACCGCCAGCGCCGCGGCCAGCCACCGCCGCAGGGCCTCGACCATCCAGTCCAGCGGCAGGGCCGGCCCGTCGGGGGCCAGCCCCACCGCGGTCAGCCCCATCCAGCCGGTGCCCCCGATGACGAAGGTGCCGCCGGTGGGGCTGAGGGCGAGCCCGGGCAGCCCCGGCAGCGCCCGCACCGCCGCCACCAGCTCGGGCCGCCGGGCGAGGCCGGCCCCGATCGTGACCCGGCGCCGGGTGCGTCGCAGCTGGATGTGGACCTCACCGGGCGCCAGCCGCTCCTCCAGGGGCGGGATCTCCTCGACCTCGGCGGCGGGCTCCACGATCTCGTCGACCACGGCGACGCGGGCGGGCCAGGCCGCCCGGCCCGGGGCGGGCGCCGGGCCACCGTCCCGCGCCGGACTGGCGCTGAGGAGCATGGCTCAGCGGCCCTCGGGCAGGGCGTCGGCGGGGGCCGTCCGGCCGGCCTGGCGGAGCTCCCGAGCCAGGGCCCGCAGGGAGTTGCGGGCCTGCAGCTCGAGCACGCCGTGGATGCCGAAGTGGGAGGCCAGGCGGCCCAGGGGGCCGCCCGGGAGCTGGTAGCGCAGGCGCTGGGCCACCTCGGTCCGCTGCGGGCCCACCGCCCGGCACTCGATCCACAGCCAGGCCCGCGCCCCCAGGGCGGAGCCCTCGCTCTCCAGCCGGTGGGGCGGGGCCCAGTCGCCGATGGTCCACTCGCTGTCGGCGGCCCGCCCGCCCGCGATCAGGCGCAGGTGGATGCGGTCGCCGGGCCGCAGGGGATGGCGCGTGGGCCCCAGGACCTCGCGCACCCCCCACATCCATCGCGGGGCGTTGCGCAGATCGACGATGTACTCCCACACCGCCCCCTGGGGGGCCGGGACGACGAGGGTGGCCCGAACCTCAGGCACGGTGAAGGACATGTGGCATGGCGCCACCCGAGGATATCCCGTACGGTTGACCCCGTGCTCCCGGCCCCCCTGCGCGCCCGCCTCGACCGCTTCACCCAGTGGGACCTGGTCACCGTCACCCCCTGGGGCGCCCCGGTGATCGCCCCGGTCGGGGCCCGCTTGGTGGACGCCGACGGGATCCTGTGGACCTCGACCACCGTGGGCTTCGCGGCCAAGCTGCGCAACCTGGAGGCCCACCCCCGGGCCGCGGCCCTGCTGGCCGTCCCCGGCCAGCCGCCGGTGCTGGTGCGGGGGGAGGCGACGCTCCACGGCGGGGACGGCACCCAGAACCTGCGCCGGCTCTTCGCCCTCATGGAGGGCCCGGGGGGGACGCGGCCGTTCTTCGGGACCACGGCCACCGACCCGCGCTGGCGCTGGCTCTACCGGGCCTACTGGCACCGGGTGCTGATCGGGCTGCGGGTGGTCGAGCTCTGGACCACGGCCGCCGGCGCTTCCCGCCGGCACCGGCTGGGCCGCTGGTCGCGCTCCGCCACCACCCCCCCGTCGGCCCCGGCCCGCCGGGCCCACCGGCCCGCCGCCCTGCGGGAGGCGGTCGACCGCCGCGGCCGCGGGCTGCTCGAGGACGGGCTTCCGGTGGCGCTGGCCTGGGTCGAGGGGCCCGATGCCGCCCCCTTCGCGTGGCCGGCCGCCGTCCGGCCTCGGCGAGATGGGTGAGGTAGCGGGCCAGGGTTTCCTCGCTCGCCGGCAACGCCACGAGGCCGACCGCCTCGCAC
>JAKABB010000165.1 GCA_021802045.1 bacterium | reverse complement strand
ACGGCCCACCGGCGCCGCGGGGGGGCCGCCCGGCCCGGCCGTGGTGACCCTGGCCGGGGCCGCCGCCGGCTGGGGCGCGCGTCCATGCGCCGGGACCTGAGCGGTGTCGGTGCTGGCGGCCGAGGGGCTGACGCGGCGCTTCGGGGGGGTGGTGGCGGTGGACGGGGTCTCGCTGGCGGTCGGGGCCGGTGAGCTCCACGCCGTCATCGGGCCCAACGGGGCCGGCAAGTCCACCCTCTTCCACCTGCTCAGCGGTCACCTGCGCCCCGACGCCGGGCGGGTCCTCTTCCAGGGGCGGCCGATCGACCGGCTGCGGCCGGCGGCCCGGGCCCGCCTGGGGATCGCCATCACCTTCCAGACCACCCGCCTCTTCACCGGCATGACGGTGCTGGAGAACGCCATGGTCGGGGGGCACACCCGGGCCCGGCACGACTTCACCGCGGCCCTGCTGCGGCTCCCGGCCCACCGCCGCGAGGAGGCAGAGCTGCGGCAGCACGCCCTGGCCGCCCTGGAGCGGGTGGGGCTGGCGGGGGAGGCCGGGCGCCCGGCCGAGACGCTGCCCCTGGGGCAGCAGCGCGCCCTCCAGGTGGCGCGGGCCCTCTGCGGCGAGCCCCGGGTCCTGCTCCTCGACGAGCCCGCCGCCGGCCTGCGCGCGGCCGAGCGGCAGGCGCTGGCCGAGCTACTGCGCGCCCTGCGGCAGCAGGGCCGGGCCATGCTCCTGGTCGAGCACGACGTGGCCTTCGTGACCGCGCTGGCCGACACCGTCACGGTGCTGGACCGGGGCCGGGTGATCGCCGAGGGCCCTCCGGCGGCGATCAGCGGGGATCCGGGGGTGATCGCCGCCTACCTGGGGCGGGAGGCGCCGGGCCATGCTGACGGTTAGGGGCCTGGTGGTGCGCTACCGGGACGCCACCGCCCTGGACGGGGTCAGCCTGCGGGCGGACCGCGGCGAGAAGGTGGCGCTCATCGGCCCCAACGGGGCCGGCAAGACCACCCTGGTCAACACCCTCTCCGGGATCCTGCGTCCGGCCGCGGGCGAGGTCCGGATCGAGGGGCGGCTGGCCCACGTGCCCGAGGGGCGCCAGGTTTTCGGCACCCTCAGCGTGGAGGACAACCTCCTCCTCGGCGGCTGGCGCAGCCACCGCCGCGACGTCGCGCCGATCTACGCCCTCTTCCCCGCCCTGGGCCCGCTGCGCCGGCGCCGGGCCGGAACGCTCTCCGGCGGCGAGCAGCAGATGGTGGCGATCGGGCGGGCCCTGATGGCCGATCCTGAGCTGCTGGCCATCGACGAGCTCTCGCTGGGCCTGGCCCCGCTGGTCGTCCAGGAGCTGGCCGACCATCTGGCCAGGCTGAGCGCGGAGCGGGGCATGACCCTGCTCCTGATCGAGCAGAACGCCCGCCTGGCCCTGGACCTCTGCGACCGCGCCTACGTCCTTGAGACCGGGCGGATCACCATCGAGGGCCCCTGCCGCGAGCTGCGCCACGACCCGGCGGTGCGCCACGCCTACCTCGGGGGGGCTGTGCGCGCATGAGACGGATGGGCCGCGCCGCCGCGAGCGCCGGGAGGGGCCGATGAGCGCCTTCATCGACTACCTGCTGGTGGGCATCGCCACCGGCTGTACCTTCGCCCTGCTGGGGACCGGGTTCGTGGCCATCCATCGGGTGACCCGGGTGGTGAACTTCGCCCAGGGGGCGTTCGCCGTCCTGGGCGGATTCTTCGCCGAGACGCTTCTCAGCCACGGCCTTCCCCACGGCCTGGCCGAGGTCCTGGCGGTGGTCGCGGCCGGTGGGGTGGGGCTGCTGTGCGGGCTGGTCGCCCTGGGCTGGGGCCGGGTGCCGGTGATGGCCTCGCTGGTCATCACCCTGGGCCTGTCGATCATCGCGGAGGCGGTCACCCTGCTGATCTGGGGCGGGACCCCGATCAGCTACCCCGGGCTGGGCGGACGCGACCTCGTCATCCTCGGGGCCCAACTCCAGCCCCAGTACCTGCTCCTGATCGTGGTGACGGTGGTGGTGCTGGCCGGGCTGGCGGCCTGGTTCCGCTGGACCAACCTGGGCCGGGCCCTGACGGCCTGCGCCTCCAACCCCTACGCGGCGCGGCTGGTCGGCATCGACCTCAACCGGATGGGGCTGCTGGCCTTCGCCCTGGGGGGGATGCTGGGCGGGCTGGCGGGGGTCCTCATGACCCCGCTGATCCCGATGACCTACGACGGCGACGTCCAGCTGGCCATAAACGGCTTCGCCGCCGCAATCTGCGGTGGCCTGGTCAACCCGGTGGGCGCCCTGGTGGGTGGGCTGGTGCTGGGGATCGGCGAGCAGATGGTGGCGGGGTACTGGCAGGCGTCGGCGGAGACGGGGGTGGCGCTGGTGGTGCTGCTGGGGCTGCTCCTCTGGCAGGCGCTGCGCGAGCGGGAGACGATGTCATGACCGGGCGGCGGTGGCTCTCGGGGCTGGGGCTGCTGCTGCTGGCCGGCGTGACCCTGCTCTTGCCCCTGCTCCTCGGCAGCGGGGGGATCCCCCTTTACGTCACCATCGGGCTCTCCACCATGGTGGTCATCGGGCTGTCCCTGCTGATGGGGTTCGCCGGGCAGATCTCCCTGGGGCAGGCGGTCTTCTTCGCCATCGGGGCCTACACCGCGGCGCTGCTCAGCCTGCACGGGCTACCCTCGCTGGTGGGGCTGCTGGCGGCGCCGCTGGTGACGGCGGTGGTGGCGGCCCTGATCGGGATCCCGCTGCTCCAGCTGCGGGGCCACGCCCTGGCCTTCGGCAGCCTGGCGGTGCAGCTGATCGTCCTCTCCCTGATCCCGCTGGCGCCCAGCCTCACCGGAGGCGCCATCGGGCTCTCCGGGATCCCCGCCCTCGGCCTGGGGCCGGTCCAGCTCCCGGCCGACGGGCTGGGGTACGCCTACCTGGTCTGGGGGCTGGTGGCCCTGCTGCTGCTCTTGACCCACAACCTGGTCCGCTCCCGCCCCGGGCGAGCGCTGCGGGCGATGGCCACCAGCCCCACCGGGGCGGCCGCGGTGGGGGTGCCGGTGGTCCGCTACCGCATCCAGGTGTTCGCCCTCTCCGCCGCCTACGCGGGGCTGGCCGGCGGGGTCTACGCCTTCTTCATCGGATACATCTCCCCCGACGCCTTCCCGGTCGTCCTCTCCATCCAGTTCCTGGTGATGGCGGTGGTGGGCGGGCTCGGCTCCCTGTGGGGGCCGCTGGTGGGGGCGGTCGGGGTCTCGCTGCTGGCCCAGGGGCTGAGCACCCTGGGCAGCGCGCCGGGGATGCCGGCCACGGCCCCCATCATCCTGTCCCTTGGGGTCTACGCGGTCATCCTGATCCTGACCCAGCTGTTCATCCCGCGCGGGGTGGTGCCCAGCCTGGTCAGCTGGGGGCACCGCCTGCGCTGGCAGCGCCGAGCCCAGGGCGGCGTATGATCCGGCACCAGCCACCGCCAGGCTTCCAGGGACGGTGGGGCATCCTGCGGGGGTCGGCCGCTTCACCCATGCTGTCATCCACCTCGACGCCGGCGCTCGCCAGGGGGGGCGTCCGGGGGCAGCCCGATGGTTTCTCGGAGGTGGCCGGGGCGGTTGCGCGTCTGGTCCGCGGGGCTCCCTCCGAGCGGCGCCCGGCCTCGGCACCCCGCCGGGCCGCCGGACTCCCGGCGGCGGCGCCCGGGGTGACGGGACGGCTGGGTCTGGGGCCGCGGCCGATCGCGGGCCCGCCCTTGGCGGAGCCGGTCGGGCGCGGTCCGGCCGGGCCCGTCGCCGGG
>JAKABB010000164.1 GCA_021802045.1 bacterium | reverse complement strand
CCGATTTTGGCCGCCTGCTTGAGACGGCCGGACTCGACGCGCTTTTGCAGGCGCTGCAAATGGACCTCGGTCTCGTCCAACAACTCGCGGCGGGTGCGGGCCCGATTCTCAGCCAAGAGCGGATTGCGGCACACCAGCAGGCGTTCGCCAGGATAGTCCGGTGAAGCAACCTCTGCGAGGTCGCGCTGGTCAAAGAGCGATGGCGAGACGGTGCCGGCGTCGGCGAGAGCCTGGATCTGCTTGGCCCGGAGGGCACTGATCCAAGCGAACTCGGTCTGGGAGCGCAGCTTCTCGATGTGAACACTGGTGAGCATGCCGCGGTCTCCGACCAGGACGACATGGGAGAGATGGTACGTGTCCTTCAGTCGTGCGATCTGATCCGGGACGGTTTTGGGGTCGCCCGTATTTCCCGGGTAGACTTCGACGGCCAAGGGCCGGCCTTCGGCGTCGAGCACGAGGCCATAATTGACTTGCTTCTTACCGGCTTTGCCGTCGCGGTTATAGCCCCGTTCAGCCAGGGGACAGTGCGTGCCCTCGACGTAGCTGGAGCTGAGATCGTAGAGGACGATGCCCCCCTCCCGCAGGTGGCGCTTGGCGAGGGCGCGCTCGATGGCGGGCTGGCAGCCGAGCAGAGCATCCATTGCGGCGTAGAGATCATCCACTGAAGCCTCGGCGACGGCCGGCGTGCGGATCAACGACGTGGTCTGCCACCAGCGGCGGGTGGCGAGCTTGGACTGCGCGGCCACGACGCGGGCAATGAGGAGGGCGACGATGCGCTGGCGGACCTCTGGGTTCAGGGATGTGAGGAGTTGGGGCATCTGCAGGCGCTGGAGCATGGCGCCTACGGCGGCAACATGACCGTGATGCCAGGACTGGCGGACTTCGAGGGCCTCGTGGTCGGGGATGAACTTTTGACCATGGAGGGCGGCGCGGAGGAGGGCGATGATCTCCAACGGGAGGGAGGAGAGGTTGCCGAGCGTCTGTTGCTTGACTTTGCCATTGTCGCGATAGGTGTGGCGCAGGAGGTAGGAGGTGTACACCTGATCCTTGTAGCGGGATTTGATCTCGGCGATGTAGACGGATCCAGGTCGTTTGGCCATGAGAGCAGTGTATCCCGGCGCATCGCCAGTATCCAGCGCCTTTGCCAGTTTTCTGTCTACACGTCACGCCCCTGAATGACCCGGCATCCTACGGCCTCTAGCGTTAGCGGGAATCTAGACCCCGTAACTTCGGGTTAGGAAAGGGCCGGCTCCAGGAAGGTCAGGCCCCCGGCGTCCGCGTCCAGGGCGGCCCGCACGCCGAGCGGGACCGTCAGTTTGTGGGGGCCGTGACCCAGCGGCAGGTTGGCCAGACACGGCTTGCCCAAAGGAGCCAACCGTTCCGCGACCACCTCCAGCGCCGTCGGCTCACCCGCCGGGCCGCCGCAATCCACCAGCTCGCCCACGATGAAGCCGGCCACCTCGTCCAGGTGACCACCGATCAGGAGTTGGGTCAGGTAGCGGTCGAGGTTGTACGGGCGTTCCCCGACGTCCTCCAGGAGCAGCAGGCACCTGGCCGCGGACAGCGCCCAGGGCGTGCCCAGCGTTGCGACCAGCAGGGACACGTTGCCCCCCACCAGCGGGCCCTCGGCGCGGCCGGGATGGAGGCAGACCGGTTCGGGCCCCTCCTTGGGCCACGCCAGCTGCCCGAGCGGCGCGGCCGTGGTGAGGGCGGCGACCAGGGAGCGCAGGTTGGCCTCCGGCGGTCCCCCATCGGGGCTCTCCACCAGCATCCCGTGGAAGCTGACGACCCCGTCGCGGGCCAGCAACTGATGCAGGGCGGTGATGTCGCTGAACCCCACCAGCGGTTTGGCCCGCTTGGCCCACGCCGCGTCTCCCAGCTCGGGCAGCAGCCGCATGGCGCCGTAGCCACCGCGCGCGCAGAGGATGGCGTGCACGGCGGGATCCTCCAGGAAGCCCAGCAGGTCGCGTGCGCGGGTGTGGTCGTCGCCGGCCAGGTAACCGCGGCGCTCGAGGATCCCCGGCGCCAGGCGGACGTCGAACCCGAGGCGGGTCAGGGCGGCGAGGCCCGACGCCAGGCGCTCGGGGTTGACGGGACCCGACGGGGCGCATACCCCCAAGACGCCACCGGCCGGCACCGCCGGTGGCCGGATGCGCGGCGCCGCGCTCACCGCCGATCGCGTTCCTCGCGGGGGCCGTCCGGAGGCGGGTCTGGCAGCGGCTCATCCATCCGGTACGGGACCGGCAGTTCGGGGTGCCGCAGGGGCGCGTGGCGGAACGCACCGACGGAGAACATGGCCAGCGTGCCGCCGAACACCATGGGCAACAGGGCGTGCACGACCAGGCCCACCGTGAGTGCGATGGCCGGCCCCAAGAGCGCGATGAGGGTGAACATGGGGTTGGCCACGGCCATCCAGGCACCGATCCGCACGCCTTCCCAGAGCGTCGAGTCGGTCGTCGCCAGCGTGGGGAGCAGGTAGACGTGCACCATGACGAAGAAGAGCAGCAGGTAGAGCAGCAGCAGCCCCATGCCCAGGAGCATGAAGTGCGGGATGAAGTGGACGTCCTCGCGGAGGTTGGCGTAGGTGGCGACCAGGACGAGCGCCCACACGAAGCCGAGGCCGACCGAACGCAGGTAGCGGTGCACGAACCCCCGGCCGAAGAACCGCAGGGCATCCAGGGGGCTGATCCCCTCCCCGCTCCAGAACCCGTCGGCCGCGTAGAACAGGCCGACCGTCGCTGGCGCGACCAGCGCGAAGGGCACGAGCGCGATCAGGAGGGAGATGACCAGGCCCAGGGAGCCGATGATCTTGGGCACCACCCAGAGGAGGGCGATGCTGCTCACGAGCAGGGCCCACACCAGACTGACCTCCACGATCTCCAACAGGGCGCCCCAGCCCCGCTCCCGGATGCCGGCCAGAACGGCGGCCACGGCCGGGGCGATATCGACACGGCGCCGCTTCGGCCTGCTTCTACCGCCCGCGCTCCGGCCCACGGCCCGGCGCCCCCTCCACAAGCCCCCGTTCGGTCGCGATCCAGTCCACCGATTCGTCCCAGGGGTCCAGAGGCACGGCGTCCAGCAACTGACCCGCGAAGCACAGGCCGACGCGCAGGCAGTCGGCCCGGACGCCGGCCAAGAGCCGGTCGTAGTGGCCACCGCCCCTGCCCAGGCGGTGACCGGCTCCGTCGAAGGCGAGCCCGGGCACCAGCACGGCGTCCAGGTCCGCCGGTTCCGCCCGGCGCGCATCACCGAGCGCCCGGACCTCCAGCCGTTCCCCGGACACCACCGGCAGCCACACCACCTGTCCCCGGGCCGCCATCGCGGCCAGGAGTTTCGCCGTCTGGGGTTCGCGCCGTAGCGCGACGTACCCCATGACGTGGCGGGCCCGCCGCAGGGGGTCCCAGCCCAACAGGTGCCCGGCCAGCGCCTGGCTCCAGTCCCCGATCTGCTCTGGCCGCAGGCCCCGGCGCCAGGCCCCGACGCTCGTCCGCACCGCAGCTTTGGCGGCCGCCATCAGTCCAGGACCACCAGGACCTGCTGGGCGGAGACCTGCTCGCCCCGCGCCACCCGGACCTCACGCACCGTGCCGGCGGCCGATGCCGCAATCTCATTGTCCATCTTCATGGCCTCCAGGATGAGGAGGCCGTCGCCGGCGGCGACGGCCTGCCCCACCCGGGCCCGCACCTCAGACACCACGCCGGGCATGGGCGCCCGTACCTCGCCCGGCCCGCCCCCCGCGGCAACGACCGGCGCCGCGGCGATCTCCGGTA
>JAKABB010000163.1 GCA_021802045.1 bacterium | reverse complement strand
GTAGGCTGGCGGCCTGCGCCGCGCCGACCGCCGCCAGACAGAGGAGCTCCGATGGTCGCCACCGCCCGCGCCACCCGCCCGCCCGGGGCTCCTCCGGCCCCGCCGGCGCCCGCCGGCCCCCACCGCCTGCCCTGGTCGGGCGACCCCGCGGCGGACCGTCTGCTGGCGCGGGACCCGCTGGCGCTGCTGATCGGGTTCGTGCTCGACCAGCAGGTGCCGGCCCAGACCGCCTTCCGGGGCCCGCTGCGGCTGCGCCAGCGGGCCGGCACCCTGGACCCCGGGCGGCTGGCCCGGCTCGACCCCGCGGAGCTGGGGGCGCTCTTCGCCGCCCCGCCGGCCATCCACCGCTTCCCCCAGATGATGGCCGAGCGGGTGCGGGCGCTCTGCCAGGTCGTGGTCGAGCGTCACCAGGGGGATGCCGCCCGCATCTGGCGCGAGGTCCCCACCGCCCGCGAGCTGCGGGCGCGCCTGGCCGCCCTCCCCGGGCTGGGCCCGATGAAGGTCGCCACGATCCTGGCCCTGCTGGCCAAGCAGTACGGTGTGCGGCCGGACGGGTGGGAGCAGGCGCTCCCGGCCCACCCGACCCTGGCGGATGTCACGAGCGAGGAGGAGTTGGCCGTGTATCAGGCCGAGAAGCGGGCCCACAAGGCCGCGCTGCGGACGGCGGGGGCGCGCCCGTGACCCCCGAGGAG
Organism: bacterium; assembly: GCA_021802045.1. Lineage (GTDB taxonomy): Bacteria > Chloroflexota > Dormibacteria > Aeolococcales > Bog-877 > JAKABB01. The sequence goes on along the minus strand of JAKABB010000163.1, from coordinate 3,103 downwards.
GCGGCGGCGGCCTGCGTGCCGGCCCAGGAGAGCCTGGCCCACATCCTCTGGCTGCGGGACGAGCCGGAGATGGTGGCGCTGGCCACCGAGCGGGGCACGCGCGGGTGGGGGCACTACGTCGTCAGCCGGGCCGGCTGGCTCCCGACCGAGGCCTGGGAGGCGGCGCTGTACGTGCTGCCGGCGGAGCTGGTCAGCAAGATGGCGGGACGGTTCGGGGCCCTCGGCCCGGCGTACGTGGCCGAGGCCCTGGACGCGGCCGGCGCCGCCCTGCGCCGCCAGCACCCGGCGCCGCCGCCCCCGGCCCTGGCCGAGCTGGCCGGACGGGTGGCGCCGACCCGGCCGCTCTCGCAGGCCTGGGCGGCGGCCCGGGTGGGGGACCCCCACGCCGACGCCGTGCGGGCGGTGATGGTGCTGCGGGAGGAGCGCGCCGCCGGTCACTACGCGGCGGCCGGGCGGGCGGGGCTGGACCCTCTGGGGCTCCTGATCGTGAGCGAGGCCTTCCACGGCGCGGGTCCGGGCCGTGGGCCGGCGTTCTTCCGGTGGGACCAGGACCTGGTCGCGGGCGCCCGGGAGCGGCTCCGGGAGAGCGGCTGGCTGGACGCCGCCGGGCGGCTGACCCCGGACGGGGGGCGCCGGCGCGAGGCGATCGAGCGGGACACCGAGGCCCACGCGGCGCAACCGTTCAGTGCGCTCTCGCCAGGACAGCGGCGGGCGGCCGCCGAGGCCCTGCGGGAGCTGGGCGGGGTGGGGGAGCCGCTCACGGGCTGACCCCCGCCGCCGCCGCTCCGGCCGGTTCGGCTCGCCGGCGACAGGACCCGAGGGCCGGCCGCCCCGGACCGGTACGCTGGGGCCATGTCGCGGACCGTGCCGGGCGGCACGCCATGAGGGGGCTGCGTCCGGTCGACGCGGCGGGGCTGCTGGCCCTGGGGGCGATTTGGGGCGGGTCGTTCGTCCTCATCCGCGTCGCGGTCCCGGCCCTGGGCCCGGGCCCGCTGGTGGAGCTGCGGGTGATCCTGGGGGCGGTGGGGCTCTGCGCCGTGGCCCTGGCCACGCGCCGCGCGCTCGGCCTGTGGCGGGACCGGTGGCGCTTCCTGTTCCTGGGGACCATCAGCATCGTCGCCCCCTTCCTCCTCATCTCCTGGGCGGAGCTGCGGCTCTCCGCCGGGCTGGCGGCCATCCTCAACAGCACGACCCCGCTCTTCACGGCCCTGGTGGTGGCCGCCTGGCTGCGCCACTGGATCCGGCCCCTGCAGGGGCTGGGCCTGGCCTTGGGCATGGTCGGGGTGGCCGTGATCAGCTGGCGTGGGGCGGGGACGGTCTCGGCGGCCACCCTGACGGCGGCGGCCGCCATCCTGCTGGCCTCGACCTGCTACGCCGTCGGGGCGGTGTACGCCAGCCGCGCCTTCCCCGGCCGCCCACCCCTGACCCTGGCCCTGGGCGAGCTCCTGGTGGCGGCGGCGGTGGTCAGCCCGGTGGCGCTGGCGGGGGCCGGCACCGCGGTCTGGACCCTGCCGGCGCTGGGCGCCGCGGGGCTCCTGGGCGTCCTCTCGACGGCGGTGGCGTACCTGCTCTACTTCCGCCTGCTGGCCCGGATCGGCCCGACGGCGGCGATGACGGTGACGTTCCTGGCCCCGCTGTTCGCCCTGATCTGGGGGGCCCTGCTCCTGCAGGAGCGGGTCACCTGGGTGCTGCTGGCGGGTCTGGCGATCATCCTGGTCAGCGTGCTCTTCGTCTCGGGGCAGCCCGCCCCCACGGTCCGGGCCGTGGCCGGGGACACCGGCCCGTGACCGAGGACCAGGAGCGGGAGACGGCGCGGGTCCGGGCGATCTTCGACCGGCTGGCCCGGAGCTACGATCTCGCCATGGGGTTGGCGGAGTGGCCCCTGCTCGGCCGGCGGGCCCGCCGGCGGGTCGCCCGCCGGGCCCGTGGCGCGACGGTGGAGCTGGCCTGCGGGACGGGGCTGAACCTGCGCCACTACCCCCGGGAGGTCGACCTGGTCGGCCTGGAGCTCAGCCCGGCCATGCTGGCCCGGGCCAACGCGCGCACGCGGGCCCTGCCGCCGGGGCGGGGCCCGGAGCGGGTGGCCCTCGCGGAGGGCGACGCCGCCCAGCCGGCGCTGCCCGACCACCGGTTCGACAGCGCGGTGGTGACGCTGGCGTTCTGCACCTTCCCCGACCCGGACCGGGTCGCCTCCGAGCTCCGCCGGCTGCTCCGGCCCGGCGCCAGCCTGGAGGGCCTGGAGCACGTCCGCAGCCCGTCACCCTGGGTGGCGTGGGTCCAGGACCGGCTCACGCCGATGGCGGTGCGGCGAGGGGCCGACTGGCTCAATCGCGACACCCTGGCGCTCCTCCGCCGTCATGGCTTCGCCGTCACGGTGCATCACCGGCGCTGGTGGGGGACGGTCGTCGAATACTCGGCCCGGACCCCGGCCCCGCCGGCGGAGGACGGCTGAGGTGGCCCCGCCGCCCGACGACCGCTCGTAGCGGGGGCCGGCGGCGGCCCCGAGACCGGGGCCGGGCGGGTGCCACCCGTTACCGGCCGGCCCCCCCCGGCGTTGTAGTGCTCAGGGGGGCGCGGTGACGGCTCGCCATCACGGAGAAGTGCATGACCCGCTTCCGGCCCCTGCTCGTCGGCGTCCTGGCGGTTCTGATCGTGCTCGGGGCCGGCGACGTGGCCGCCGCCGCGGTGCGGCACGCGACCTTCGGGCCGCGGGCGGCGGCGCTGCGCCAGACCTGGGCCCGCGACCAGGCCCAGGGCGTCCCGGCGGCCGAGCTGGCCCCGCTGCGGCGATCCCTCCAGCTCGCCTCGGCCCAGGTGGGCAGCTGGTGGGCGCCCTCGGCCTGGTTCGGCCGGCAGGGCACCGCCCTCTCCCCCCTGGAGGCGCGCACCGCCGCCGTCTGGCATGGGGCCGTCCAGCGCATGCACGGTCAGGCGGCGGCGGCGCTGACCGCCTGGCAGCGGCTGGTGGCGGCCGACGGGCACTGGCTGTCGGCCGGCGTCCGGGCCCAAGTGGCCGCATATCCGGCCGCGCTGGCCGGCGCCACGACCCCGGCCGCCCTGCAGGCCCTGGCGGCCCGCTGGCAGCGCCAGTTGGTGACGGCAC
>JAKABB010000051.1 GCA_021802045.1 bacterium | reverse complement strand
GGGGCGCCGCCCGGGCCCGAGGGCCGGCCGTGAGCCGGTGCGGCTGGATGGTGGCGGGAAGCGCGGACGGGTGGCGGGCGGGGCGCCCGGCGACGGGGGCGCGGCCGGCGGTATCGGCGCGTCGGAGGCGCCGGGGGGACGCGCTATGCTACCGGGACGACCGGGCGATGGGGCTCGCCCCGGCGCCGCTGCCGAAACGGCTCCCGGCGGAGCTGATGGCCCCTGACCACGAAGACCGGAAGGCCCTCGGGAGTTAGGGAATGGCGCGAGCCTGGAGCAGGCCCACCTGGGGTGGAGCGTGCTGATCGATGTCATCGGCCAGCTGGTGGCCCTCCTCACCGTGGTGGCGCTGTCGCCGCTGCTGAAGGGGGTGATCGAGAATTGCAAGGCCAAGGTGCAGTCGCGGCGGGGCCCGTCGCCGCTCCAGCCCTATCGCGACCTGCGCAAGCTCCTGGGCAAGGAGCGCTCCGCCACCCCTGACGCCTCCTTCATCTTTCGCGTCGCTCCCTACGTGGTCTTCGCCACGCCGATCGCCTTCGCCGTCCTCATCCCCGTCCTCACCGCCGCCCCCCTGAGCTGGGCCTTCATGGCCGACATGGTGGGGAGCGGCTTCGTCATCGGCATCGGCGGCTTCTTCACCAACCTGGCGGCGATGGACAGCGGCAGTGCCTACGGGGGGCTGGGGTCCAGCCGCTCCCGCTTCGTCTCATCCCTGGCCGAGCCCACGTTCATCGTCGTCTTCTTCGCGGTGGGGTTCATCTCCGGGGGGACGGTTCCGTTCGTCGTCAACCAGACCCTCTTCACCAGTTCCGCGGGGATCACCCCCAGCCACGCGCTGATCGCGGCCGCCTTCCTGATGGTGGTCCTGGCGGAGGCGGGACGGCTCCCGATCGACAACCCCAACAGCCTGCAGGAGCTCTCCATGATCGAGTCCTCCCGCCTGTTCGAGTACGCCGGTCCCGACCAGGCGCTGATGGAGTGGGGGGGGCACATGAAGCTCTTCGTCCTGCTGGTGGTCTGGCTCAACGTCCTGGTCCTGCCGTTGGGACTGGCCGGAGCGGTGACCATCCCGGCCTTCCTGGTTGCGCTGGCCACCCTCTGCCTCAAGATGCTGGCCGCCGCGTTGCTCATCGTCGCGATCGAGTCCGCCCTGGCCAAGATTCGCATCCTGCGGGTCCCGGAGTACCTCGGCGGCAGCTTCGTGCTCGCGTTCCTGGGGCTGGTGCTGGCCACCTTGGGCCGGTGACGGGATGGGGCCGCGCCGTTCGCGGGTCCGGGAGCGGGCCTGATGCTGCCTGAGATCACCCTGGCGGCCCTCTTCCTCCTGGTCAGCTTCCAGCTGATCCTGGCCCGCCGTCTGCGCACCGCGGTGGGCGCCTACCAGCTGCAGTCGTGGCTGCTGGGCGGCATCTCGATCGCCCTCTTCGTCGACACCCACCTCCTCGGCCTGCTGGCCTTCGGCCTGCTCATCGTGGTCCTGAAGGGCCTGGCCATCCCCACCCTGCTGCGCCGACGCATGGGCTTCGCCCTCACCGCGGGCAGGGAGAGCGCCTACTACGTGGGCTTTCCCACCGCGCTGCTGGTCGGAGCGGCCCTCTGCCTGGCCGGCTTCATCGCCGCCAGCCGGATCCCGTCGCCCTCGCGGCTCCTGCCCGAGGCCGTCCTCGGGATCGGGATCGCGGTCCTCCTCCTCGGCCTCTTCACCACCACCGCCCGGCGGGACGGGGTGCTGCAGATGGGAGGGCTGCTGGTGGCGGAGAACGGCCTGCTCCTGATCGGGCTGGTGCTGGCGCCCCGGCTCAGCCTGCTCATCGAGTTCGCGCTGGTCCTCGACGTCCTGATCGCGGTGGTGGTGATGGCCTTCCTCCTGGCCCGGATGCACGAGGCGGTGGCCAGCACCGACACCTCCGAGCTCACCCGGCTGCGGGGATGATCATGGCCGCCCTGCTCGTCGCCGTGCTGGTGGTGCCACTGGCGGCCGGGGTCGCCAGCTGGTTGCTGCCGACGGACCGTCTCCGCTACCTGCTGGTGCTCCCGACCACGCTGCTGACCCTGGGCCTGGCGCTGGCCCTGATCGCCGGGGTGCTGCAGCACGGCGCCCTGCGGGCCTTCAACGACTGGCTCTACCTCGACCACCTCGGCGCCGTCGTCCTCCTGGTGGTGGCGCTGGTCTCCACCATGGCCGGGCTCTACTCGGTCGCCTACTTCCGCTCGACCGCCAACGCCCACGCGGTCCGGGCCGGCGAGATGCGCAAGTACTTCGCCCTCTTCCACCTTTTCGTCTTCACCATGGTGACGGCCACCGTCTCCGGCAACCTCGGCCTGCTCTGGATGGCCGTGACCGCGACCACCTTCGCCGCCGCCCCCCTGGTGGACTTCTACGGCTCCCACGGGCCGCTGGAGGCCGCCTGGAAGTTCATCATCCTGGCGGTGGCCGGCGAGCTGATCGCCCTCTTCGGCTTCCTGTGCCTCTACGCCTCGGCCGTCGGCTGGCTCGGCGGCAGCTACAACTTCACCGTCCCCGTCCTGCAGTCGGTGGGCCCCCACCTGTCCCCGGCCCTCGGGACGCTGGGCTTCCTGCTGGTGCTGGTCGGCTTTGGCACCAAGGCCGGGCTGGCGCCGATGCACACCTGGCTCCCCGACGCGCACAGCCAGGCCCCGGCCCCCATCTGCGCCATGCTCTCCGGGGCCGAGCTCAACTGCGCCATGCTGGCCATCCTGCGGGTGCTGGCCCTGGTCACCCCCGCGGAGCGGGGGGGCACCGAGCTCCGGGCCGCCCTGCTGGCCTTCGGCCTCCTGTCGATGACGGTGGGGGCCGTCTTCCTCATCTCCCAGCGGGACTTCAAGCGGCTGCTGGCGTACTCCTCGGTGGAGCAGATGGGGCTCATCACCGCCGGGATCGGGCTCGGCGCCCCCCTGGCCGTGTTCGGCGCCCTCCTCCAGATGCTGGCCCACAGCCTGGCCAAGTGCCTCATGTTCTTCAACGCCGGCAACCTCCTCCTGCGCTTCCGCAGCACCACCATCAGCGACGTCAGAGGGGTGGTCCGGGTCGCCCCGATGACGGCGGTGCTGGTCGTGGCCGGGGCCCTCGCCATCGCCGGCGCGCCTCCCTTCGGCCTCTTCCTCTCCGAGGCCTCGATCATCAGCGGAGGGTTCGGGGCCGGGGCCGGGGCCGCCGCCGGCTTCATCGCCGTGCTGCTGGTGGTGGGCTTCATCGCCCTGGTCGCGCCCTTCAGCCGGATGGTCTTCGGCGAGGGCCGCGCCGGTCCGCTGCCGCCGCGGGCCGAGCTGGGGGCGGCCGTCCTCCTCCCGGGCTACGTCCTCCTGGCGGCCGTCCTCCTCCTCGGCGTCTTCGTCCCCGGACCGCTCCACGCGCTCCTGGCCGGGGCCGCCCGCGAGGTGCGGGGGTGAGCTCGTCGCTGCGGGCCCTGGCGGAGGCGGCCGGCCTGCGGCCGGTGCCGGTCGCGGACGACGAGCTCCACGCCCACTGCCCGGAGGAGGAGTTCACGGACCGGGTCGCGGCCCTGGCCGGCCCCGGGGTCCTGGCTGACCTCTTCGCCACCACCGCGATCCACCGCCAGGCTCGGCTGACCGCGGTGCTCCAGCTGCCCGGCGACGTGAGCTGGCTGGTCGTCGACACCACGCTGCGGGGGGGGGCGTTCCAGTCGCTGACCCCGGCCGTCCACGCCGCCAGCTGGTACGAGCGCGAGATCCGGGAGATGCATGGCCTGGAGCCCACCGGGCACCCCGCCCCGGCGCCGCTGCGCCTCCACGCCTGGCCCGCCGGTCCCCCGCCCATGGGGACGGGGGACCCCGTCGCCCACGTGGCGCCGATGCTCTCGCCCCCGGTCGCCCGGCCGACGATCGAGGGTCAGGGCATCTTCCAGCTCCCCCTGGGTCCGGTGCGCAGCGGCCCCCAGGAGGCGGCCGCCTTCGTCTTCACCTCGGGCGGCGAGGACCTGGTCATGGTGAGCCTGCGTCTGGGCTACAAGTTCCGTGCCGTCGAGCGGATGGCCGAGGGCCTGCCCGCGGACCGGGCCCTCCTCCTCGCCGAGCGGCTGGCCGGGACTTCCGCGTTCGCCAACGCGCTGGCCTTCGCCCGGGCGGTGGAGCGGGCCGCTGGGGTCACGGTCAGTCCCGCGGCGGAGCGGACGAGGACCTGCCTGGCCGAGCTGGAGCGGGTGCGGAGCCACTTCGCCACCCTGGCTCGCCTGGCCGACGCCACTGGCCTCCTGGTGGCGGGGGCCCAGTACGGGCTCCTGGTCGAGGAGCTGCTGCGGGCCGCCGCCGCCCTCACCGGGCACCGCTACCTGCGCGGGAGCCTGCGCATCGGCGGCATCGACGCCAGCTGCGACGGGCCGGCGCGGCGGCGCCTGCAGGGCCTGGTGGCCGGCTGGGCGCGCCGAGCGGCCGGGTTGCGCAGCCTGCTCGGCGAGACGTCGATCTTCCAGGACCGGCTCGAGACCACCGCGGTGCTGGAGCCGTCCTACGCCGACCTCCACAACCTGGTGGGACCGAGCGGCCGGGCCTCGGGTGCCGACCGCGACAGCCGTCGTGACCACCCCTACGCCGCCTACGCCGCAGCCCGGTTCGCGGTCCCGGTCCATCACGGCGGCGACGCGGCCGCGCGGCTCCAGGTCCACCTGGAGGAGATCGAGGCGTCCCTCGGCATCCTGACCCAGCTCCTCGACGGGTGGCCGGAGGCGGGAGAGCCGGTGGCCCCACCCCAGCTCCAGGAGGGCGTGGCCCTGGGCTGGGCCGAGGCCCCCGGCGGCGAGGCCCTCGCGCTGGTCGAGCTGGACGCGGGCGGGCGCGTCCGCCGCTGGCGGGCCCGACCGCCCGCGGCGGTGAACTGGCACCCCTTCGCCCACGCCTGTCGCAGCGGCAACAACCTCACCGACTTCCCCGTCATCGAGGCCAGCTTCGGCCTCTCGCACGCGGAGTTCGACCGGTGACCCGCTGGATCGCGACCGGCCTGCGGACCGGGATCAAGACCACGCGCTTCCCCGCCCCGGCCGGGCTGGGCGACGACGGCGCCCCCTCGGCGGTGGCCTGCCACTGGCGCCGGCTGACGCCGGCCACCGCCCTGGCCGCGGCCGCGCTGTGCCCGACGACGGCGATCACCGCGACCGGCAGCGCGACCAGCGGGGAGTTGCATTTCGACCTCGGGGCGTGCGTCCTCTGCGGCCGCTGCGTCAGGGAGTTCCCTCAAGTCTTTGCCCCCGTCCCGGACCCCCGGGTCGCGGTCCGCGAGCGCGGACGGCTCGCCCTCCACCTCCGATGGGACCCCGGCCACCCGCCGGCGCCGGCACCGCTGGCCCAGGCCGCGGCGGTCGTGCGGGCCCGGGCCGCCCGCCTGTTCCGCCGGTCCCTCCACATCCGCCACGTCGACGCGGGCTCCTGCAACGGGTGCGAGTCGGAGCTGCAGATGCTGAGCACCCCCTACGTCGACCTGCACCGGCTGGGGATCTTCTTCACCCCCACTCCCCGGCACGCCGACGTCCTGCTGGTGACCGGGGTGGTGACCCGCAACATGGAGGCGGCGCTCCGGGCCACCTACGCCGCCATGCCGTCGCCCAAGCTGGTCCTGGCCGCCGGGGTCTGCGCTGTCGGAGGCGGCAGCTTCGCGGGCGGGCCCATGACCCAGGGGCCGCTCGACCGCTGCCTCCCGGTCGACGTCTACATCCCCGGCTGTCCCCCCACCCCCCAGGCGCTGCTGCACGGGCTGCTGCTCGCCATGGAGCGGGCCGAAGACGTCCCGTCACCGGGGACCGAGGGCGACGATGGCCCTTGAACTCTTCGTGGCGGCTCTGGCCTCCTACCTGGTCGCGGCCGCCCTCGGGCTGGCGGTGACCCGCTGGACGGAGGCCGGCGATCTCTCCGCGGCCGCGGGGACGGTGGCCGGGATCGTGACGACCGTCACCGCCGTCCTGTGGCTGGTGGGCGGTCGGGGCGCCGTCACCCTGCCGGCCACGACCCCGCTCGGCAGCTTTGCGGTGCGCGCGACGCCCCTGGGCGGGATCTTCCTGCTCCTCACCGGCGTGGTGGGCACGGGGATCTGCCTCTACTCCGCCGCCTACACGCCCCACGTCGGCGGGCCGCTCCGCCGGGCCACCGTCCACTCCCTGCTCAACGTCAGCCTCGCCACCATCCTGCTCGTGGTGGCCGCCGCTGACGCGGTGACGTTCCTGGTCGCCTGGGAGTGCATGGTCATCGCCAGCTACGTCCTGGTCACGGTGGAGTTCGACCGCCCGAATCGGCCCCAGGCGGCGTTCCTCCTCCTAGCGCTGTCCAAGGTGGGCTTCCTGGCGCTCGTCGTCGGGTTTGCCCTGATCGGGGCCCTGCGGCCCGGGGTCACCTTCGCCGCGCTCTCGCAGCACCCGGTCGCCTCCGGCGCCGCCGCCTCGGCGGCCTTCTGCCTCTTCCTCGTCGGCTTCGGGGTCAAGGCGGGTCTGCTGCCCGGTCAGGGCTGGCTGCCCGAGGCCCACCCGGCGGCTCCGGCCAACGTCTCGGCCCTGCTCTCGGGGATCGTGGTCAAGAGCGGCATCTACGGGCTGGTCCTCACCGCGATCACCCTCCTCCCGGAGCCCCCCGGGTGGTGGGGCTACCTGACCCTCGCCGTCGGCGTCCTCACCGCCGCCTACGGGGTGCTCTTCTCGCTTCTGGTCCCCAACCTGAAGCGCATGCTGGCCTACAGCACGATTGAGAACCTGGGGTTCATGGTGGCCATGCTGGGCGCCGCCCTGGTCTTCCGCAGCAGTCACCATCCGCTCCTGGCCGCCACCGCGCTGGTGGTGGTCCTCCTCCACGCCCTCTACCATGCCCTCCTCAAGAGCACGCTCTTCATGGGCGCCGGCAGTGTCGACGTGGCGACCCACCAGCTCGACATGGACCGCCTCGGCGGGCTGGCCCGGCGCATGCGCTGGACCACGGCCCTCTTCTTCCTGGGGGCCATGGGGCTGAGCGGGGTGCCGCCGCTCAACGGCTTTCAGACCGAGTGGCTGGGCCTGCAGGTCCTGATCCGCGCCCGCGTCCTCAGCAGCCCCGAGGGCCGGGTCGCCTTGGCGGCGGCGGGGATGCTCCTCACCCTGACCTTCGCCCTGGCGGTCACCACCTACGTCCGGGTGGTCGGTGGGGCCTTCCTGGGGGCGGCCCGCAGCCGGGCCGCCCGGGCCGCCACCGAGGTCCCGATGGCGATGCGGCTGGGCATGCTCGTCACCGCGGCGGCGGCGGTCCTGACCGCGCTGGTGCCGCCGCTGGGGGTGGGGGCGGCGGTGGCCGCCGCCGCCGCCGCCACCCATGTGCACGGCCTCCTCGACGCCGTCCTGCCGCCGCTCTTCACCCACCCCGGACGCTTCCCCCTCCCGATCCGGCTCGGCGGGGGATTCCTGCACCAGGTGATCCCCGGCAACGGGCTGGTCATCGTCCCCACCAGCTTCAACGACGCCTTCATCTCACCCGCCTACATCTTCCTCACCCTGGTCCTGGTGATGGGCGTGACCGCGGCCGCGCTCCGCCTCCTCGGCCGCCGGTCCCGCCGCGAAACCCCGGTCTGGGTGGGCGCGATCCCGAAGGCGCAGCCGTCGATGCAGTACACCGCCACCGCCTTCACCAATCCCTTCCACTCGATCTTCGGGGGAGTCTTCCAGGCCCAGCGAGCGATCGAGGGGGAGTACGAGCAGGCGCCCTTCTTCGCGCGATCGATCCGCTACGTCCGGCGGGTGGTGGAGCCGGTGGAGGCCTACGTCTACCGGCCCGTCGTCACCGCCGCGCGCAGCCTGTCGCTGGCCGCCGGGCGTCTCCAGGCCGGCAGCGTGAGCCTCTACCTCCTCTACCTGGTGGTCGTCTTCGTCATCGTCCTCTTCGCGCGCTGAGGTGACCGCGATGCCAATGTCCAGCCCCAGCAGTGGCGACGTCGACGGCCTCGCCGGGCCCCGCCGGGCCGGCAGGGGGGCGCGCGCGGCCGGAGGCAGTGGTGGCGCTGCTTCCTCCAGGAGGAGTGGGTCGGGCAGCTATCGGTCCGGCGCTCGGGCCCGCCGTCCGGTGATCGGTCGCCGGCGCTGGAGGCGGCCCCCGGCCGGCGGACCGGGGCCGCGCCGGGCCAGCGGCGGTCGGGGCGGGCCTCTGCTGCCCCGCCGGCGGGGGATCGCCACGTGACCCGGCGCCGGCCCGCGGGCCCGGGGTGGCTGACCCGGGACGTCCTCGCGATCGCGCTGTCCGCGTTCTCGGCCGACCTCGGCTATCAGGCGATCATCGCCGGCCTCCCCCTGCTGCTGGTGGTGGAGATGCACGCCGGGACGCCGGTCTTCGCCCTGGCCACCGCCATCGGCTACGGCGGGGGATCGCTGCTGGCCGTCGCCGGCGGCCGGCTGGGTGACCGCTACGGCCACCGCCGGGTGGCCCTCTGCGGCAATGCCTTCATCCCCCTGCTCGGCCTCATCGGGCTCGCGGTCGCCCCCTGGCAGGTGGTGGTGCTGTTCGCCCTGGGCTGGTGGGCGCGCAACTCCCGCAACCCCTCGCGACGGGCCATGCTGGTCAACGCGGTGGCCCCGGCGCAGCGCGGGCGCGCCTTTGGCTTCCTCAACGCCCTCGACCTGGGCGGCGGGCTGCTGTCGACCCTGGGCCTGGCCGGGCTGCTCACCATCGGCTGGAGCCTGCGCGGCGTGTTCCTGCTGGCCCTGGTACCGCTCGGGCTGTCGACGGTGGTGCTGTCCCTGGCGCGACCGGGCCGGGCGCCGGTGCCGGCGCCCCCAGCGCCGCCCGCCTCCGCCGAGCTGGCCGCCGCCCGGGCCGTGGAGGGGCGCACGCTGCGGGCGATCCTCATCGCCACCGGCCTGTTCGGATTCAGCTTCTACAACGTGGGCTTTCCCGTGCTGACCGTGGCCGAGGACGGCCACGCCCTGCGCGCCGGGGTGATCGCCTACGCCCTCTTCCTTGGTGCCGCCGCCGTCGTCGGCTACCTCGCTGGCGGCCGCCGCTGGCGGGCCGCTCCCGCGCTGGCCCTGCTCGGCTACGGCGTCAGCGCGGTCGCCACCCTCGGGCTGGGTGTGGTCGGCGCGCTCCACGGGCCGGTCGTCGTTCTGGACCTGGCCGTCCTGGTGCTGGGAGCGGCCGTGGGGATCATCGAGACCGTGGAGCCGATGATGGTGTCGTCGCTGGTGTGGCCCGGGCGCCAGGGAGCGGGGATGGGGGCCCTCACCGGGGCGCGCAGCGCCGGCCTCCTCGTCGGCAACATCGTCATGGGGCTGCTCTACCTGCATGGGCCGCTGGCGGCCTATCTGTACGCGGCCGTGGTCGCGGCCGCGGGCGCGGGCCTGTTGCTTCGGGCTGGGCGCCGGCTCCCCCTGCGGATCTCCGGGTCGTCGTAGCGGCGAGTCGGGACGTCGCGGCCCGGCCCGCGGGAGGGGGCCGCGGTCCCGACCCCGCCGCCCGGCTATTCGCGGCAGGATTACCGGCACCGGCCCGGCCGGCAACCCCGCTGGCGCGAAGAAGGAGCATCGCCATGGACCTGACCCGTCTCGCCATCGCCCCCTGGGACCTCATGGTGCGGTCGATCGCGATCTATCTGGCCCTGACGCTTGCCCTGCGGCTCTTCGGCAAGCGGGAGCTGGGCCAGATGACCATCTTCGACCTGGTCTTGGTGCTGCTGGTGGCCAACGCCGTCCAGCCCGCCATGACCGGGCCCGACAACTCGCTGCTGGGCGGCCTGATCATCATCGTCACCCTCTTCCTGCTCAACTGGGGCGTCGGCTGGGCGCGCCTGCGGAGCCCGGTGGTGCGCCGGCTGCTGCAGTCGCCGCCCAAGGTGCTGGCCCGAGACGGCGCCTGGATCCCGGGGGCGCTGCAGCGCGAGGGGGTCGAGGCCGACGAGGCCGAGATGGCCCTGCGCGAGCACGGCGTCGCCGGCGTGGCCGACGCCCAGCTGGTGGAGCTGGAGAGCGACGGCAGCATCAGCGTGGTGCCGCAGGAGGTCTCCGGCCGGCAGCGGCCCCGCCGGCGGGTGCGGATGCTAAGGCGCCCCTGAGCCGCTGAGCCACCCAGGGTGCGAGCCCGCGCCGCCGGCGGGCGACACCTCACCCCCGACGAGACCAGGTGGTCCCCGCCGGCTTCTGAGGTCCCACGGCCGGAGCGCCCGGCCCGGCCGCGGCGGCGCGGGGGACCGGCGGGCGCGTATTCTCCAGCCGATGGGGCGGGACCGGTCGGGCGGGGGCGGACGCCGGTGAGCGGGGCTGGAGGCGTCGGAGGATCCCGGGGCCGAGGGTCTGGGGTGTTACCGCCATCGGCGGGCCCCCGCCAGAGAGGAGCGCTCCCCAGCTTCTGGCTGGCGGCCGATCCGTACACCCCGGCGCCCAGCCTGGCCCGCACCATCGTCGCCGACGTCGCCATCGTCGGAGCCGGGTTCACCGGCCTGTGGACCGCCATCGAGCTGAAGACACGCCGACCGGCCCTGGCCGTGGTGGTCCTCGAGGCGGCGGTGGTGGGGTACGGGGCCAGCGGCCGCAACGGCGGCTTCCTCGACTGCTCCCTGACCCACGGCCTGGCCAACGGGCTCCGCCATTTCCCGGACGAGATCGACGAGCTCCAGCGTCTGGGCCGGGAGAACCTGGCGGCGATGGTGGCGTTCCTGGCGGCCCACGACGTGCGCTGCGACTACGAGCCGGTCGGCACCCTGGCGGTGGCCACGGAGCCGTACCAGGTCGCGGAGCAGCACGCGGCCGCGGAGGCGCTGGCCGCCCACGGCGAGGCGGTCCGCCTGCTCGACGCCGCCGCCGTGCGGGCGGAGCTCGACTCGCCGCTGTTCCTCGGCGCCCTCCACCGGCCGGAGTCCGGGGGGCTGCTCAACCCCGCCCGGCTGGTGCGCGGGCTGGCCCGGGTGGCCCAGGAGCTCGGGGTCGAGCTCTACGAATCCTCCCCGGTCACCGGCCTGCGGGCGGCCTTCGGGGGGGTCCACGTCGATGTCGGCGGCACCCCGGCCGGCCAGGTGCGGGCCGAGCAGGTGGTGCTGGCCACCAACGCCTACAGCGGGCCGCTCTGGCGCCCCACCCGTCCGGCCTTCGTGCCCGTCTACGACTACGTGCTGGTCTCGGCGCCGCTGACCGCGGCGCAGCGCCAGGCCATCGGCTGGGCCAACCGGCAGGGGGTGGCCGACAGCGGCAACCGCTTCCACTACTTCCGGCTGACCGCGGACGACCGCATCCTCTGGGGTGGGTTCGACGCGGTCCACCACTACGGGAGCCGGGTCGGTCCCGCCTTCGACCACCGGCTCCAGACGTTCGCCCGCCTGCAGCGCCACTTCGTCGCGACCTTCCCCCAGCTGCGCGAGCTCGCCTTCCCGTACCGCTGGGGTGGGCCCATCGCCACCACCACCCGCTTCACCGCCACCTTCGGCCGCGGGATGGGCGGCCGCCTCCACTACGCCCTGGGGTACACCGGGCTCGGCGTTGGCGCCACGCGCTTCGCCGCCCGCGTCCTGGCCGACCAGCTGCTGGCGCCCGACTCGCCCCTGCTGCAGCTGCGCTACGTGCGCCGCCACCCGTTCCCGTTCCCCCCCGAGCCGCTCCGCTCCGCCGCCATCGCCGGGGTCCAGCGGGCCCTGCGTCACGCCGATGAGCACGACGGGCGGCGGGGCCTGCTCCTGCGCACCCTCGACCACCTGGGCATCGGCTTCGACTCCTGAAACGGCGGGGGCGCGCCTTGACAAGGCACGGTGGAGGCAGTAGACAGGGGGCATCCCGGCCGCGGTATGGTGCCCGGGTCGGTTAGCCGGTTCATGGGGTGGCGCCCGGGCGGTGCCCTGCTGTGGGAGGTGGAGCGGTGGCCTCGATCGCGAGCACGCGGGCGGCGACGGGTGGTGAGCACTGGCTGCCCACCGACGGCTGGAACTTCACCTCCTTCGTCCTGGGCATGCTGCTGGAGGCCTACATCTTCGGGATGGCCACCATCGCCACCGGCTGGGTGACCATGCCCGCCACCCTGCGCTCGCTGCTCCTCTCCTGGGCCCCCCTGTGGCTCATCATCGGCATCGCCGTGGCCGGGCCGCTCTCCGACCGCCTGGGGCGCAAGACCACCTTCTACCTGACCATGGGGCTGTATGGCATCGGGGCCATCGGCCTCGCCTTCAGCTTCAGCTACGTGCTGATCCTGATCTTCCTGGCGATCATGCTGTTCGCCGCCGGGGGCGAGATGAACACCATCATGACCGCCTCTCACGAGGTCATGCCCCACAAGCACCGCGGCAAGACGATGATGCTGGAGATCAACGGCATCAACCTGGGCGGGCTGATCCTGGCGGTGGTGTCGCTGCTCAGCGCCTCGCAGGGCGTGCCCTTCCAGCGGGGCATGATCGCGATCACCTTCCTTGTCGTGCTGGGGGTGCTCTTCTTCGCCCGGCGCCACACCCCGGAGTCCATCCGCTGGCTGCGCTCGCGCGGCGACGAGACACGGGCCCAGGCCGAGATCGCCCGCTACTACGGGGTGGAGGAGTACCGGGCCCGCGAGGCCGCCGCCGCCGCCGCGACCGCGGCCACCGAGGCCAGCAGTGCCATCCAGCGGGCCCCGATGGGGCTGCGGCTCTTCGCCACCATCACCACCTCCTTCGCCGGTGCCGCCGGCTTCGGGCTCATGACCTACGTCCTGGGGCCGGCTCACTTCCCCAAGCTGTCCGCGGCCATCCTGATGGCGGCGACGCTGACCGGCTTCATCTCCGGCTTCATCGGCTTCTGGGCCGACCGCTGGAGCCGCAAGCAGCTGCTCCTGATCGGCTACGGCGGCTCCTTCTTCGCGACCCTGGTCATCGCCCTCGCCACCGGGGCCTGGGCGGCCTCGACCGGCCTCTTCTTCTTCCTGCTGATCGTCCTCAACCTGTTCGTCAACATCGGCTACCTCACCGAGGACACCTTGAAGGGCGAGGTCTGGCCCACCAAGCGGCGGGGCACCTACACCGCGCTGGTGCGCTTCGTCGGCATCGGCCTCTACATCGCCACCATCTACATCACCCAGAGCTTCAGCCTTAGCGGCTTCGCCTTCTTCAGCCTGGCGGTGTGGGGCGTGGGCTTCGCCGGGGCCATCGCCTGGTTCATCGGCGGGGTGGAGACCGGGAAGGGGGCCAGCCTGGAGACGGCGTCCGGCCAGGCCAGCGCGTGACGGCGCGCGGCGGGACCGGGCGGAGCCCTCGCTGACCGCCCCGCAGCCCCGGCGGCTGCTGATCGACACCGACACCGCCTCGGACGATGCCGTGGCCCTGGTGATGGCCCTCCGGCATCCCGAGGTGTCGGTGGAGGCGATCACGGTCGTGGGGGGCAACG
Organism: bacterium; assembly: GCA_021802045.1. Classification (GTDB taxonomy): domain Bacteria; phylum Chloroflexota; class Dormibacteria; order Aeolococcales; family Bog-877; genus JAKABB01. The sequence goes on along the minus strand of JAKABB010000051.1, from coordinate 6,570 downwards.
TGCCCGTCGCCCAGGGCGTGCAGAACGCGCTCTACACGGTGGAGCGCTGCGAGCGCGCGGTGCCGGTGCATCGCGGCTGCGCCCAGCCCCTGACCCGGTCCCTGGTCACCGTGGAGGAGATCCATGGGCCCGACGGCCTGGGTGGCATCGGCCTACCGCTCCGTGACCGGCTGCCGCTGCCGACCCCGGCCTCGACCGCCATCCAGGAGGTGGTCGACCGGGTCGGCCCGGAGCTGACCCTGGTCACCCTGGGGCCGCTGACCAACATCGCCATGGCCCTGCTGGCCGATCCCACCCTGGCCGCGCGGGTGGGGCGCTGCGTGGTGATGGGGGGCACGGGGCGGGGGCCGGGCAACGTGACCCCGGCGGCCGAGTACAACATCTGGGTGGACCCCGAGGCCGCCGCCATCGTGCTGGAGTCGGGGTTGCCGCTGACCCTGGTCGGCTGGGACGTCGCCTGGCGCCGGGCGGTGTTCGGCGAGGCCGAGGGCGCCTCCCTGCGGACGCTGGGCACGCCCCTGGCCGCCTTCTGCGTCGACATCCAGCGCCAGCAGGTGGCCTTCAACACCGCCCAGAGCGGCCGGGCCGTCTTCACCCTCCCCGACCCCATCACCATGGCGGTGGCCCTGGACCCGGCGGTGGTCACCGAGAGCGCGGACCGGTACGTGGCGGTGGAGACCACCGGCGTCGTCAGCCGTGGCCAGACCGTGGTCGACCACGATGGCATCTCGGGACGGCCGTCCAACTGCCGGGTGGTGTTCGACGCCGACCGCGACCGCTTCCTCGACCTCCTGCGGGCGGCGCTGACCTCCAGCCCGTGACCGCCGGCTGTCCTGCGGGTGGTGTGCATCGGGCGGCCCCGCGCTGGGAGCCGGGTGCCGGGGCGTCGGCCGGGAAGTCCGGCCGCGGGGAGGCTGACGGGACGGGGCGTGGCGGCATGGCCGGGGCCGCGTCCTGGACCGCGAGGACCGGGGGCGCCCGGGGCCGCCCCGGCGCCGCCGTGGGCACGGCTGGCCCGCGGGGTCGGCGTATGGTGGAGGCATGATGCATCTGGTTCGACACCCGTTGACCCTGGTCCTGGTCGGACTGGTCGCCCTCTTCGCCCTGTTCTTCGTCGTCCTCCCGGCCCTGGCCTTCCTGGCCCATCTGGCCCTGGGCATCGCGATCATCTGGGTGGTCGTGAGCCTGCTCCGGTTCCACCGCCGCCACCAGGCGCACACCCGCCAGCCCTGACCCCTGCCCCCTCGCCGGCTCCGGCCGGGACCGTGGGCGGGTCCGGGCGGTGCCGGCCGTTCCGTACACTCCCGGGCGACGGGCGGCCATGACGACGCGGAGGGTGGACGGGCGCGATGGACCTCGAGCTGCGCGGGCGGCGGGTGATCGTCACCGGCGGCGCCTCCAACATCGGGCGGGCGATCGTCCTCGGGTTCGCCGCGGAGGGGGCCCGGGTCATGATCGCCGACATTGACGAGCCCCAGGCGCGGGCCGTCGCCGCCGAGGGTGGCGGTGAGGTCCTGGTCCACCGCACCGACGTCACCGACTGGACATCGGTGCAGGCCATGGCCGCGGCCGCGACCGCGCAGCTGGGGGGTGTCGACGTGCTGGTCAACGGGGCCGGCTGGACCATCGACCGGCTCTTCCTCGACAAGCCGCGGCACGAGTGGGAGCGGGAGATCGCCATCGACCTGTGGGGCTTCATCAACTGCACCCGGGCGGTGCTGGAGGGGATGGTGGCCCAGGGGTCGGGACGCGTCGTATCCATCGGGTCCGACGCCGGCCGCGTCGGCGAGTGGCGGGAGGCGGTCTACTCGGGTGCCAAGGCCGGGGTCATCGCCACCTCCAAGGCGATCGCCCGCGAGGTCGGGCGCCACGGGGTCACCCTCAACGTCGTCTGTCCGGGCTTCGTCCCCGGCCTTCCCGAGACCTCCGGCGCGGAGTCGATCTGGGCCGGGGAGCAGGGGGCCCAGTTCACCCCCGCAGTCCTGGAGCGGGTGGCCCGCGCCTACCCGCTGCGGCGGGTGGGCCGCCCCGAGGACGTGGTCCCCGCGGTGCTCTTCCTCTGCTCCGCCCGCGCCGCCTACATCACCGGCCAGACGCTCTCGGTGAGCGGCGGCTACACGATGCTCTAACCGGCGCCGACCAGCGGCAGGACCTGGTCCCGCAGCGTCTGCAGCCGCTCGTGGCGTCCCCCGCCCAGCAGGGGGAAGATGAACCCGTCGATCCCGGTGGCGCCCAGGATGCGCAGCCGCCGGGCGCAGGCCTCGGGGGTGCCGGCCACCGCCAGGGTGGCGGTGAGGGCGTCGCTGACGGTGTCCTGGTGGCCGGCGTGCACCGACAGGTGCTGGGCGTAGTCGTAGGTGGCCCGGGCCGCCTGGATCTCGGCGGCGAAGGGGAGCAGGCTGGGCGGCAGTTGGGGCAGGTCCGCCAGCAGGCGGGCCTCGGTGGCGGCCCAGGAGCGGACGTCCGCCAGGGCGTCCGCGAGGTCCGGCTGGGCCGACAGCGTCGTCACCAGCAGGACCTGCACCGCCTGGCGCGGCCGGCCGGCGGCGGTCAGCCCCTCCTGCACCCAGCCGACCTGGGCCGCCACCTGGTCCGGCTGGGCCGGCCCCATCAGGATGACGCCGTCGGCCAGCTCGCCCGCCAGCCGGCACATCCGGGGCCGGCTCGCCGCCAGGAAGACCGGGACCGGCGCCGCCAGCGCCGGCAGCCGGTACGAGCGACCCTCCCATTCACCCGCCTCGCCGCGCAGGACCGGGCCGAAGAAGCGCAGGGCGGCCTCCACCGTCGCCACCCGGGCCGGGCGCCAGCCCAGACCGAAGACCGCGGAGTCCCCGGCGCCGAGCCCGAGGACCGCCCGCCCCTCGCTCAGCTCCGAGAGGGCGGCCATCGCCGCCGCGGTGACCGTCGGGTGGCGGGTCAGCGGGTTGGTCACGCCGGGGCCGAGGTGGAGGCGGCTGGTGGCCAGCGCCGCCAGGGTGAGGCCGGCGTGGACGTCCTTGAGGGCCAGCTGGGAGTCGATCAGCCAGAGCCGGCTGACCCCCTCCGCCTCCAGCTGGGCCACCCGCTGGCCCCACTGGCGCAGCGGCTCGCGGGGGCTGATCCCGATGCTGATCTCCAGGGGCCGGGCCGGGGCCGTCACTGGCCCGGCCTCGCGGGGGGCAGCCCGGCCCGGGCCCGCTCCACCGCCGCGAAGATCCGCTGCGGCGAGTACGGCAGGGTGTCCAGCTCCGCCCCCAGGGGGGCCACCGCGTCGGCCACGGCGTTGGCCACCGCCCCGAAGGCCCCGATGGTGCCCGCCTCGCCCACCCCCTTGCTGCCGAGGGTGGTACGCGGGCTGGGGGAGGTGAGGTGGTGCAGCTCCACCTCGGGGATGTCGGTGGCCAGCGGCACCAGGTAGTCGAGCAGGGTGGCGGTCTGGATCTGGCCGTCCGCGTCGTAGGCGTGCTCCTCCAGGAGCACGTTGCCGATCCCCATGGCCACCCCTCCCCGCACCTGGCCCGCGACCACCTCCGGATGGATGATGGTGCCACAGTCCTCGACCGCCACATAGCGCAGGACGCGGGGCCGCCAGCCCACCGGGTCCACCTCGACCACCGCCAGGTGGGCCCCCGACGGGTAGACCTGCTCGGCGTCGGCCCGGCGGACGATGTCGGTCCCCGGGGCCAGGTCGGTGGCCGCGGCCGCGCGCAGGGCCTGGACCAGGCTCTCCAGCACCCCCACCGCGCCGCGGGAGGTGAAGGTCCCGGTCCCGGGGGGGCAGCGGTCGGTGTCGCCCTCCACCACCTCCACCCGCTCCGGCGCCACGCCCAGGACCTCGGCGGCCAGTAGGCGGTAGGTGTCGGCGTGGCCCTGGCCGGCGTCGGCGGCGCTGGTGGCGACCTCGATGCGCCCGTCCGCCGGCACCCGAACCCGGCTCTGGTCCCAGCCGGGGATGGTGTCGATGCCCCGGCGCCGGTAGTCCTGGGTCCCGGTGCCGCTGTGCTCGTTGAAGAGGGCCAGGCCCACCCCCAGCAGGCGGCCGGCCGCCCGGGCCCGGTGCTGCTCGGCCCGCAGGGCGTCGTAGCCGGCGGCCGCCGCCAGGGTCGCCAGGAGGCGCGGGTAGTCGCCGGAGTCCAGGGCCCGGCCGATGGGGGAGGTCCACGGGCAGGCGGGCACCGCGTTGCGGCGGCGCAGCTCCAGGGGGTCGATGGACAGGCGACGGGCGATCCGGTCCACCATCCGCTCGGTGGCGTGGACCCCGACCGTGACCCCGACCCCGCGCTGGGCCCCGACCGGGCAGCGCGCGCTGCTGCGGGCCCGGGTGCGGCAGCGGAGCGCGCCGACCGCGTAGGCGCCGAAGAGTGAGCTGGCCGCGGTCATCGGCTCCAGGGAGGCCGAGAAGGGCCAGATGGAGTAGGCCCCGACGTCGGCGGTGAGGTCGGCGTCGACCCCGAGGATGCGCCCCTCGCGGGTGACCCCCACCCGCAGCCGGACCACGGCGTCGTGGGCGTGGGCGCTGGCGGCCAGGTGCTCCTGGCGGTCCTCGATCCAGCGCACCGGCTGCCCCAGCCGCAGGGCCAGGGCCGCCACCGCCACCTCCTCCGCGAAGAGGTGGGCCTTGACCCCGAAGCCGCCGCCGACCTGCGGCACCCGCACCCGCAGCCGCGCCTCCGGCAGGCCCAGGCAGCGGGCCAGGCCGGCCCGGACCAGGTCAGGGATCTGGGTCGAGGTCCACACGGTGAGGACGCCGGTGCCGGGGTCGGGGTGAGCCAGGACGCCGCGCGTCTCCAGGGGGAAGGGGGTCTGGCGGGCGCAGTGGAAGCGCCCCTCCAGGACCAGGTCGGCGGCCCGGAGGGCGGCATCGACGTCGCCCCCCTCCAGCGTGGTCTCGAAGAGCACCCCGGTCGGGGCCTGCGAGTGGAGCGGCTCGTCGGGCGGCAGCGGCTCCAGCTCCAGCTGGGCCGCGTCGACCAGGTCCTCGGCCTGGTAGCGGTCGGCGGCCCAGACCACGGCCAGGGGCTCGCCCACGTAGCGGGCCCGGCCGCCGCCGAGGGGGATCCAGGGCGCCCCCGCCAGCCCGGGGCCGGTGGCGACCAGCGGGTGCAGGCCCAGGTCGGCGGCGGTCAGGCCGCGCCCGTCGTGGAACCGGGCCGCTCCCACCCGCGCGTGCGGCAGTGGGGAGCGGACGAACGCCGCCTCCAGGCAGCCCGGCACGCGCAGGTCGGCGAGGTAGCGCCCGCCTCCGCGGGCCAGCCGGGCGGCCGTACCGGCGTCTAGCCGAGCCACGCCCGTACCGCCGCCACGATCGGCCCGTAGCCGGTGCAGCGGCAGATGTTGCCGGCCAGCAGCTCGGGGACCCGGGCCGGGTCGACGGGGGGGTCGGCCCGGCGCAGGGCCAGGGCGGAGAGCAGGAAGCCCGGGGTGCAGAAGCCGCACTGCAGGCCGCGGCCGGCGACCAGGGCGTCGCGCAGCGCCGCGGCGTCGGGGTCGGCGTCCAGCCCCTCCACGGTGGTCAGCGACCGCCCGTCGGCCTGGACCGCCAGCATGAGGCAGCTGCGCACCGCCTCCCCGTCGCAGAGGACGGTGCAGGCACCGCACACGCCCTGCTCGCAGCCGAGGTGGGTGCCCGTCAGCTGAAGGTGGTCGCGCAGGAGGTCGGCCAGCGTCAGCCGCGGGGGCACGTCGCCCTCCCAGGGCGTGCCGTTGACCGTCAGCCGGCAGATCACGAGGCGGCCGCCACCACCTGGTCGACCAGCCGGGCCCCCACCTGGCGCCGGTAGGCGGCCGAAGCGTGGAGGTCGTCCCGGGCCTCGATCTCCGCGTGGGCCCGCCGCTGCAGCTCTGGGCCCGGCGCCCCACCGTCGCGCAGGAAGGCCTCCACGCCCGGCAGCCGCTGGGGGCGAGGGCCGGCCGCGAAGACCACCACCCGGCCCCGGTGGCAGCCGGCCCCGACCAGGGCGAAGTCCCCGCTGCGGCGCTCCACCTCGGCGAAGCCGAAGCGGCCGTCGGGCCGGGCCATGGTCACGGCCTCCAGCAGCTCGTCCGGCTCGAGGGCGGTGGTCAGGGGGCCGAGGATGAAGCTCGCGGCCGGCAGCCGGCGCCGGCCCCGCCGGGCGGAGGCGACGGTCAGGGTGGCGTCCAGCAGCAGCGCCAGGGCCGGCCACTCGGCGGCCGGGTCCATGTGGGCCAGGGACCCGCCCACGGTGCCCCGGCTGCGGATCTGGAAGTGGCCCACGTGGCCCAGGGCCGCGCCCAGCAGCGGCGGCAGCGCCGCTGACCGCTCCAGCTCGGCCTCCCGGGTCATGGCCCGGATCTCCAGCCGGTCCCCGTCCAGGTCGGCGCCGCGCAGCTCCGCCACCCGCTCCAGCCCCACCAGGACCTCGGGCTGGGCCAGCCGCAGCGCCAGCAGGGGCACCAGGCTCTGGCCCCCGGCCAGGGGCCGGGCCCGGTCGCCCAGCTCGGCGAGGTCGGCCAGGGCCTCGTCCAGGGACTCCGGCCGCCGGTAGGCGACGGGCGCCGGCTTCACGCGCCGGGCCCCGGCGGCGGGTCGTCCCGCAGGCGGGCCTGGGCCGCGGCCACGGCCGCCCGGTG
>JAKABB010000162.1 GCA_021802045.1 bacterium | reverse complement strand
GGCTGGGTGGCCGCCGGCTGCCCTCCCCGCGGCCGGCGTCGGGCGACCGCCTGCAGCGGGGCGCCGGGATCGGGGCCGCCTTCTGGCGCTACCGCGCCCACCTGCGACCGGTCCGGGTGATGATGGCCGCCGGCCTGGGGGCCAGCGTGCTGAGCGCGGTCGCGCTCTGGGGCACCCCCTGGCCGCTCAAGTTCGTCTTCGACAGCGTCATCGCCCACCACCCCCTGCCGGGCTGGCTGCGGTGGCTGCCCACCGCCCCCACGGGACGGCTGACGGTGCTGGTCGGCGGCCTGGCGGCGATCGCGGCCCTCCAGGCCGTGGCCGACTACCTGGCCAACCGCTGGGTGGCGACCGCGGGCCAGCGGGTGGTCTTCGGCCTGCGCTGCGAGCTCTTCAGCCACCTGGAGCGGCAGAGCCTGCGCTTCCACCAGGGGCGCCGGGCCGGCGACCTCCTGGCCCGCCTGGGCGGGGACATCCAGGCGATCCAGGGCGCGATGGTGACCGCGGTGCCGACCCTGGTCCGCAACGTGCTGACCCTGGCCGGGATGGTGGTCATCATGCTGGTCCTGGACTGGCGCTACACCCTCCTGGCCCTGGCCCTGGTGCCCGTCCTCTATCTGGTCACCCGCCACTACCTGCGGCGGATCACGGCCCTGCAGCGCCGGGGCCGGCGCGCCGACGGGGAGGCCGGCGCGGTGGCCCAGGAGGTCCTGACCGCGATCACGGTGGTGCAGGCCTTCGGCGCGGAGGAGGTCGAGGCCCGGCGCTACGCCCGGGCCACCCGGTATGGGCTGGAGCAGAACCGCCAGGCGATCGTGGCCCAGTCGGAGTTCACCCCGCTGATGACCCTGTCCATGACCGCCTCCACCGCGATCGTGCTCTTCTTCGGGGCCCAGGCGGTGATCCAGCGCCAGCTCACCATCGGGCTGCTGCTGGTCTTCATGGCCTACCTGCGCGGCATGTACAGCCCGGTCCGCCAGCTGGCCAAGCTGGCCGGCGTGGTCGGGCGGGCCCAGGCCGCCAGCGAGCGCGTCACCGAGATCCTGGAGACGGCCGAGGAGGTCCCGGAGCGCAAGGGGGCCCGCCGGCTGCGCCGGGCCCGGGGCCAGTTGGAGCTGGTCGGGGTCCACTTCGCCTACCCCAAGGGACCCCCGGTCCTGGGCGGCGTGGACCTGGTGGTGCCGGCCGGCTCCCAGCAGGCCCTGGTGGGGGTCACCGGCTCCGGCAAGAGCACCCTGGTGCGCCTGATCCCCCGGTTCCTCGACCCCACCGCCGGCAGCCTGCGGCTGGACGGGGTCGACCTGCGCGACCTGGCCCTGGCGGACCTGCGCCGCCAGGTGGCCCTGGTCCCCCAGGAGCCGGTGGTCTTCCACGGCACGGTCCTGGAGAACATCCTCTACGGCCACCCCGGCCCGGACCGGGCCCTGGCCGTGGCCGCGGCGCGCGCCGCCGGGGTGGACCGGGTCATCGAGGCGCTGCGCGACGGCTACGACACGGTCGTGGGCGAGCGTGGCGCCACCCTCTCCGGGGGCCAGCGCCAGTGCCTGGCGGTGGCCCGGGCGATGGCCCGCAACGCCCCCGTCCTCCTCCTCGACGAGCCCACCGTGGGCATGGACGCCGAGCTGGAGTCGGTGCTCCTGGAGGCGCTCGACCGGCTGGCGGAGGGGCGCACCACCATCACCGTCAGCCACCAGCTCTGGGGGCTGCGCCGGGCCGACCAGATCGCGGTCCTGGTCGACGGGCGGGTCGCGGAGACCGGGACCCACCAGAGCCTGCTGGCGGCCGGCGAGACCTACTCCCGGCTGCAGGGCCTGCAGGGCCCGGCACCGGTCCTGTCCCCCGCGGGGGCACGGGCGTGACCGTCCTGCTGAACCCGCCCGCGCCCAACCCCAACGGGGCCCCCCCGGCCGTGGCCCGCCGGCGGATGGAGGTCTGCGTGGTGGGGGCCGGCTACGTCGGCCTCACCGCCGCCGCCTGCCTGGCCGACCTCGGCCACCGCGTCCGCTGCCTGGAGGCCAACCCCGGCCGGCTGGCCACCCTGCGCGCCGGAGGGGTGCCGATCATCGAGCCCGGGCTGGAGGAGCTGGTGCGGACCCACCGCGCCAGCGGGCGGCTGACCTTCACCGACGACATCGCCGCCGCGGTCGGCGGCGCCGAGGTCGCGCTCCTGTGCGTCGGCACCCCACCCCGGCCCGACGGCCAGCCCGACCTCCGCCAGCTGGCCGCCGCCGCCCGGGAGGCCGCCGCCGCCGCCACCGGCGACCTGCTGCTGGTGGTCAAGAGCACGGTCCCGCCCGGGACCTGCGAGGCCCTGGAGCTGCTGGCCGAGCCGCCGGACCCCGCCTGGCGGGTGGCGGTCGCCTCCAACCCCGAGTTCTTGCGCGAGAGCCGGGCGGTCTGGGACTTCTTCCACCCCGACCGGGTCGTGATCGGGGCCGACGCGCCCGGGCTGGGCGAGCTGGTGGCCGACCTGTACCCGCCGGACTGGCCCACCCTGCAGTGCAACCGCCGCAGCGCCGAGCTGGTCAAGTACGCCGCCAACACCTTCCTCGCCGTCAAGATCTCCTTCGCCAATGAGATCGCCGCCCTCTGCGAGGCGCTGGGCGCCGACGCCGAGCGGGTGCTGACCGGGGTGGGCCAGGACTCGCGGATCGGGCCGGCCTTCCTCGACCCCGGCCCCGGCTACGGCGGGTCCTGCCTGCCCAAGGACGTCTCGGGCCTGGTGGCGGTGGCCGAGTCGGTGGGCCTGCCGGCGACGGTGGCCCGCGCCGCCATCCACGTCAACGCCCAGGCCCAGGACGGCCTGGTGGCCAAGCTGCGAGCGACCCTGGGCCCCCTGGCCGGGGCCCGCATCGGGGTGCTGGGGCTGGCGTTCAAGCCCGGCACCGACGACATCCGCCACTCCCCGGCGGTGGGCCTGGTCCACGCCCTCACCGGGGCCGGGGCCATGGTCCGCGTGCACGACCCGCTGGTGGCCCGGGACGTGGTGCCGGGCGAGCGGGTCGACGACCCCTACGCGGTCGCGGCCGAGGCCGACGCCCTGGTGGTGGCCACGGCGTGGCCCCAGTACGCCACCCTCAGCCCCGAGCGGCTGCAGCGGGCGATGCGGGGTCGGGTGGTCCTGGACGCGGTCGGGGTGCTGGACGCCGAGGCCTGCGCCGCCGCCGGGCTGGACGCCTACGGGGTCGGGCGGGGCCGGCCCCTGGCCTTCCACCCGGTGGTGTGGCTCCCCTTGCAGTGGACCCTGGACGGGGCCGAGCCCCCGCGCGCGTAGGCCCGGGGGCGACGATCAGGGGCTATGCTTGCTTCCATGAGACTCACGAAATTCGGACACGCCTGTGTTCGGCTGGACAACAACTCCAAGAGCATTGTCATTGATCCAGGAGCAATGACTCCTGAACCGGATGCCATGCGAAATATCGATGCGATACTTGTTACCCACGAACACTTTGACCACTTTGAACCCGTCCGTTTGGCCACCGCCGCCAGGGAAAATCCTGCGCTGGACATCTACACATGCGCTGGAGTTGCAGCGCACCTACAGGAGCTTGGTGTCCGCGTCCATGTTGTGAGGAATGGAGACACCTTCTCTGCAGGTGGATTCAAGGTGTCGGTTGTAGGGGAGAAACACCACTTCAGTCATCCAGACGTTCCTCCGGTGGACAACGTCGGTTTCGTAATAGACGATAAGGTATTTCAGGCACTCCTGCTGTTGGCGTGGGTCATGAGCGGTCCGGAAGGGGCGGGCAGAGACCACCGAGACAGAGCTTGGCCATGACGATGATGGCTTCGGCGGAGTGGAAGCCGAAGCTGCGGCGCATGATGA
>JAKABB010000050.1 GCA_021802045.1 bacterium | reverse complement strand
CGGGCGGCGGCGTCGGCCGCCCCGCCCCTGGCCGCCGGGGTCGCCGCGGGGGCCGGCGGTGGCTGAGCCGGCGCCGCTGATGGCTCTCACCGCCCTGCCGCCCCGGGGGCGGTACGGTGCCTACGGGGGCCAGTACGTCCCCGAGACGGTGATGCCGGCGCTGGATGAGCTGGTCCGGGAGGCGCCGCGGGCGCTGGCCGACCCCGCCTTCCAGGCGGAGCTGGTCCGGCTCCAGGCCACCTACGCCGGCCGGCCCACCCCCTGCTACTTCGCGGAGCGGCTCACCGCTCACCACGGCGGGGCCCAGCTCTGGCTGAAGCGCGAGGACCTGCTCCACACCGGGGCCCACAAGCTCAACAACGCCCTGGGCCAGGTGCTGCTGGCCCGGCGCATGGGCAAGCGCCGGATCATCGCCGAGACCGGGGCCGGCCAGCACGGCCTGGCCACGGCCACCGTCTGCGCCCGCTTCGACTTGCCCTGCGTCGTCTACATGGGCGAGGAGGACATGCGCCGCCAGGCGGTCAACGTCTACAAGATGCGCCTGCTGGGCGCCACCGTGACCCCGGTGACGTCGGGCACCCGCACCCTCAAGGACGCCACCAGCGCCGCCATCCGGGACTGGGTGACCAACGTCGGGGACACCCACTACGTCATCGGCTCGGCGGTGGGCCCGCACCCCTACCCGTGGCTGGTCCGCACCCTGCAGTCGGTCATCGGCCGGGAGGCACGGCAGCAGCTCCTGGCCCAGGCCGGCCGGCTGCCCCACACGGTGGTGGCCTGCGTCGGCGGGGGCAGCAATGCCATCGGGGCCTTCGCCGGCTTCCTGGCGGACCCCGAGGTCTCGCTCCTGGGGGTGGAGGCGGCCGGCCGGGGCCTGGACGGCCCGGACAACGCCGCCAGCCTGGTCGCGGGCCGGCCCGGGATCCTCCACGGGGCCTACTCGTACCTGCTCCAGGACCAGGACGGCCAGGTCCTGGAGACCCACAGCGTGTCCGCGGGCCTGGACTACCCGGGGGTGGGGCCGGAGCACTCCGCCCTGCGCGACAGCGGCCGGGCGCGCTACGTCGGCGTCGACGACGCCCAGGCCCTGGCGGCCTTCCACCGCTGCTGCCGGCTGGAGGGCATCCCCCCCGCCCTGGAGACGGCCCACGCCCTGGTGGCCGCGGGGGAGCTGGCGGCGACGCTGCCGCCGGCGGCGGTGGTGCTGGTGTGCTTCAGCGGTCGCGGGGACAAGGACATCGACACCGTTCGGGCCGCGGGCGAGGCTCCCCCGGGGTGAGCTCCCTGCCGCCGGGCGCGGTGCGGTTGCAGGCGGCGCTGGCCGTGGGCCCCGCCATCGCCGTCGTGCCCTACCTCATGGCCGGCTACCCGGCGGCGGAGGCGACCGTGCCCTGCCTGCTGGGGGCGGCCGCCGGCGGGGCGGCGGTGGTGGAGCTGGGCTTCCCCTTCTCGGACCCGCTGGCCGACGGTCCCACCATCCAGCATGCCGGCCAGGTGGCGCTGGCCCAGGGGATGGGGGTGGCCCGGGCCCTGGCGCAGCTGCGGGCGGCCCGGGCGGCGGGGCTGACGGTGCCGGTGGTGACCATGACCTACCTCAACCCCATCTGGCAGTACGGCCTGGAGCGGTACTGCCAGGACGCCGCCGCGGCCGGCGCCGACGGCCTGCTCATCCCCGACCTGCCGGCGGACGAGGCCGGGCCGGCGGCGGCGGCCGCCACGGCGTCCGGCCTGGGTTTCGTGGCCATGGTGGCGCCGACCTCGACCCCGGCGCGGATCGCGGCCGCCGCGGCCCGCGCCACCGCCTTCCTCTACTGCGTGGCCCGCACCGGCGTCACTGGGGCTGGTGACGGAGTGCCGGAGGAGGCGCTGGCGCTCCTGGGCCGGGTGCGGGCGGCCTCGCCCCTGCCGCGGGCCCTGGGCTTCGGGCTGGGCCATCGGGACCAGCTGGTGGCGCTGCAGGGGCGCGCGGAGGCCGCCGTGGTGGGCAGTGCCCTCCTGGAGGCGCTGGCGGAGGCGCCCGACCCCGGGGTCGCCACCGCGCGCTTCGTGCGCCGGCTGCGCTGATCTCCGGACCCGGGTGGGGCTCCCCGGCGTCGGCGGCCGGCCCATTGGTACCCTGTAAGCTGGCTGGGATCCCCGTCACGGGCGCGGCGCCCCGACGCGGGCCGCGCCGGCGGCCGGCGGGCGTGGGTCCGGAGCGGTGGGGCGGACGGTCGCGGTCGGCGAGTGCCGTCTCCGATGGCCAGGATGGGGAGCGTGGCATGGCGGTGCGTGGCATCCGGGGGGCGACCACGGTGGCGGAGGACCGGCCCGAGGCCATCATCTCCGCCACCCGCTCGCTGCTGACGGCGTTGATCGAGGCCAACGCCATCGAGGCCGCCGACGTGGCCGGCGCCTGGTTCACCGCCACCGACGACCTCCACGGCGAGTTCCCGGCGGTGGCCGCCCGGCAGCTGGGCTGGTTGGACGTCCCTCTCCTCTGCGGACACGAGATGCGCATCCTGGCGGGCAACGAGCGGGCCGTGCCCCGCTGCATCCGGGTCCTCATCCTTCTCAACACCGACCGGCCGGCCTCGGCCATGCGCTTCGTCTACCAGGAGGGGGCCAGCGCCATCCGGGCCGACCTGGACCGCTACCGGCAGGGAGCGGTCCAGGTCGGGGCCGGGACGGGGGCCCGCCCATGATCATCGTGCTGGGCCAGGAGGCGACCCAGGAGCAGATCGACGAGGTGGTGGCGATCGTGGAGCGGCGCGGGCTGCGGGCCCACCTCTCCATCGGGGAGGACCGCACCGTCATCGGGGTCATCGGGCACGAGATCAGCGACGACGTCAGGGTGGGCTTCCTCAACCTGCCGGGCGTCGAGGACGTGGTCCGCATCTCCCGGCCCTTCAAGCTCTCCGGGCGCCAGTTCCGCCACCAGGACACCGAGGTCCGCATCGGGAATGTGGCGGTGGGCGGCCCGGGGCTGGTGGTGATGGCCGGACCCTGCGCCGTCGAGAACCAGGCGATGCTGCTGGAGACGGCCAAGGCGGTGCGGGACGCGGGGGCCTCGGTGCTGCGCGGGGGCGCCTTCAAGCCCCGCACCTCGCCCTACACGTTCCAGGGGCTGGGGACCGAGGGGCTGCGGCTCCTGGCCCAGGCGCGGGCGGCCACCGGGCTGCCGGTCATCACCGAGGTGATGGCCCCCGGCGACGTGGAGGAGGTGGCGGCCACCGCCGACGTCCTCCAGATCGGGACCCGCAACATGCAGAACTTCAACCTCCTGGCCGCGGTCGGGGAGACCCGCACCCCGGTCCTGCTCAAGCGCGGCATCAGCAGCACGGTGGAGGAGTGGCTGCTCTCGGCGGAGTACATCCTCTCCCGGGGCAACTACGACGTGATGCTCTGCGAGCGCGGCATCCGCACCTTCGAGACCGCGACCCGCAACACCCTCGACCTCAGCGCGGTGCCGCTGGTCAAGGAGTGGAGCCACCTGCCGGTGGTGGTCGACCCCAGCCATGGGACCGGCCGGGCCTCGCTGGTGGGGCCGATGGCCCTGGCCGCGGTGGCCGCCGGGGCCGACGCGCTCCTGATCGAGGTCCATCCCCATCCCGCCGAGGCGTGGTCCGACGGGCCGCAGTCGCTCTCCTTCGACGTCTTCCGGGCCCTCATGACCGCGGTGCGGGCGGTGGCCGGGACGGTCGGGCGGCCCCTGGTCTCCCCGGTCGCGGCGGACGCCCCCGTCGTCCCATGACCGGGGCCGCGACGGTGGCCCCGCCCGCCCTCCGGCGGGTCGCCATCGCCGGGCTGGGGTGCATCGGGGGATCGCTGGCCGGGGCCCTGCGCGCCCACGCCCCGGAGCTGGAGCTGGTGGGGGTGGAGGCGGATCCGGCCACGGCGGCGGAGGCCCTGGTCCTGGGCCTGGTGGGGGCGGTCCAGCCGCTGGCCGCCGCCGGGGCCTGGGCGGAGCTGGTGGTGCTCTGCCTGCCGATCGCGGCCCTCCCCGCGGCCCTGGCGACGCTGGCCGAGCTGGAGCGGCGCCCGCTGGTCACCGACACCGCCAGCACCAAGGCGGTGGTCTGCCGCTGGGGTGCCGAGCGGTTGGGGCCGGCCGGATTCCTGGGCGGGCACCCGATGGCGGGGCGCGAGGCCAGCGGGCTGGGCGCCGCCCGGGTCGACCTCTTCGCGGGCGCACCCTGGGTGCTGACCCCGGCCGACGCGTCGGCGCGGCAGCGCTTCGCCCCCTGGCGGGCGCTGCTGGAGCGGATCGGGGCCCGCCCCCTGGAGCTCGACCCCGCCGACCACGACGAGGCCGTGGCCTGGGTGAGCCACCTGCCCCTGGCGGTCTCGGCGGCGCTGGCGGCCACGGTGGCCGCGGCCCTGGAGACGTCGCCGCCGGCGGCGGCCCTGGCGGCCTCCGGCTACCGCGACGCCACCCGGCTCGCCGCCGGACGCCCGGAGCTCTCGGCCGACATCGGCTGGACCAACGGGCCCCGGCTGGCCCGGGCCCTGCGGGCCGCGCGCGGCACCCTCGACGAGCTGCTGGCCCGGCTGCCCGACGCCGACGACACCGCCGCCGCCGGGCCCGGCGGGGACCGGGCGCGGTCCCGCCTGGTGGAGTGGTTCGCCGCGGCCCAGGCCGGGCGCGCGGCCGTGATCGACGCCCCACCACCGCCCCCGTCGGAGCGCGCCCGTGCGCTGTGAGCCCGCGGAGCGGGTCCGGGGCCGCGTCCAGGTGCCGGGGGACAAGTCGATCTCCCACCGCGCCCTCCTGGTGGGCGGGCTGGCTCCCGGGCGCACCTTCCTTGCCAACCTCGGCGACGCCGCCGACGTGGCGGCGACGGTGGCCCTGCTGCGGGCGGTCGGGGTGGAGGTGGTCGTGCGCGGGCCCGGGGAGGTCTCGGTCTTCGGCCGCGGCCGGGGCCGCTGGTCGTCGCCGGCGGGGGTCATCGACTGCGCCAACTCCGGCAGCACCATGCGCATGGGGGCGGGAGCGCTGGCGGGCCATCCGCTCCAGGCCGTGCTCGACGGCGACCAGTCGCTGCGCCGGCGGCCGATGGCCCGGGTGGCGGCGGCGCTGGAGCCGCTGGGCGCGGCGGTGGCGTGCCAGGGCGAAGACGGCCGGCCCCCGCTGCGGGTCACGGGGCTGAGCCGCCTGCGGGGCGGGGTCGAGGTCAGCCCGGAGGTGCCCAGCGCCCAGCTGAAGACCGCAGTCCTGCTGGCCGGGCTGGCCGCCGACGGCCCGGTGACGGTGCGGGAGGCGGCCCCCACCCGGGACCACACCGAGCGGCTGCTGCGCAGCGTGGGGCTGGACTGCGCCACCGTGCTGGACGGGGGTCCCGACGGACCGCGGCGGATCCGCCTCGTCCCCGGGGAGCCGGAGCCGTTCGGCCTGCGCATCCCGGGAGACCTCTCCTCGGCCGCGGCCTTCCTGGCGCTGGCGGCGGCCCATCCCCGGGCCCGGGTGCGCTGCGAGGCGGTGGGCCTCAACCCCGGCCGGGTGGGCCTCCTCGAGGTCCTGCGGAGCATGGGCGCCGCTGTGGAGGTCGAGGCCGCGGCCGCGGCCAGCGGGGAGCCGGCGGGCACGGTCACGGTCGGGTCGGCCGGCCTGCGGGCCGTCACCGTCGGCGGCTCCCTGGTCCCCCGGGCCATCGACGAGCTGCCCCTGGTGGCGGTGCTGGCCACCCAGGCCGAGGGGACGACCGTGGTCCGCGACGCCACCGAGCTGCGGGTCAAGGAGACCGACCGCATCGCGGCCATGACCGAGGGGCTGCGGGCGATGGGGGCGACGGTGGAGGGCACCGAGGACGGGTGGGTGATCACCGGGCCCACCCGGCTGCGGGGGGCGCTGGTCGGCTCCCTGGGCGACCACCGGATCGCCATGGCGCTGGCGGTGGCGGCCTGCCTGGCGGACGGCCCCACCACCATCGAGGGCGCGGACTGCGTGGCCGTCTCCTTCCCGGGCTTCTTCCAGACCCTGGGGGCCCTGGTCCAGGGCTGAGCCCGACGCGGGGCCGGCCGGTGGGCCAGGTGTCTGCGACACCTGCCGGGCGCGACAGGGTCGCCGTACTGCGACCCCAGCAGCAGAGCTCTACCGGTGCATCGGGTACCTGCGCGACGACCGGGCCCCCAGCACCGTCGAGCGCGTGGACGCCTGCCGGGTCAGCTGGGGCCGGGTGGGCCCAGCACCAGCGGGGACCGCCAGGTGCTGCGCCGCCTGGTGGGGTGCACCCGCCGCTACCCTGGAGCTCGCCAACCAGACGCTGTAGACCGGGCCCGCCAACCGTCGCATCGGCGACCGCGGGCGGGAGCGGCCGCCGTCACTGAGGCCGTGCCCTGGCGTTCCCCGAGCCGCGGTCGTCGGGCGCGAGGGTGGGCGCGGTCGGGCTGGCGGGCGGGGCTCGGCCCGGGCCGGCGCGCCCGCTCCCGCCAGTCGCCCGGGTGGGCGGCTCAGGAATCGCCCGTGACCAGCGCCAGGAACGCCGCGGGCGCGTACACCGGCAGGTCGTTGGCCAGGCTGAGAAGGTGCCCGTCACCCGACACGATCACGGCGCGGGCAGCCTCGGCGAGCGCGATGAGGTAGTCGTCGCCTGGATCAGGGGAACGGACGCCGGGCGGGTGGCGGGGATCGTCGATCATGTCCGCTTCGCGCCGGAGCAGATCGACCAACTCCGCGACCTCGGCGGCCTCGACGCGCGCGCGAAGCTTGGGGTAGGTGAGCGCACGCTCCAGTTCGGCCAGGAGCGGCGGGGAGGCGACGAGGTCGTACGCCCCGTTGCCCCAAGCCCGCAGCACCATCGCGGGGGCGCCGCCGGGTGCGATCAGGGCCGAGATGACGACGTTCGGGTCGAGGACCGCGCGCACCGCTCAGCGCTGGCGGCGGCGCGTGGAGTGCTGTGCTTCGACGGCGAGTGCCGTCGCCTGGTCCGCGCCCAGGTCGTTGCGGGCCCACAGCCGGTCGAGCAGGTCGAGGCCCAGGTCTCGGCGGAGCGCCTCCTCGATCATCTGGCTGTCGCCCTTGCCGGCGCGCGCGGCGCGCACCCTGACCGCTCGCAGCACGTCGGCGTCGATCGTGAGGGTCGTCCGGATCTTTGCCATGCCGACATCTTGGCATCAGGGCACGAACGCGCTCTGGTGGACTGACGCCGCCATGGCGGCGTGTCCCCTGCGCCACCCGCCGACCGGGTGACCCGGTCGGCGGGGTCGGCGCAGCGTCGCACTGTCCACGGGCCCCGAGGGTGCGGGCGCCGTCGGGCGGGCGTCGCGCCGGACGAGCCGATCGGGCCGGGGCTCCCGGGTGGCGGTGTTGTGGCAAGCGCCGAGGGGCGCGCGGTCCGTCCCCGGTCGGCCCGCGCGGCGTGCCCGCGGTGATGGGGCGGGTGCCGATCGCCTCCCCCAGGGCGCTGGTCGGCCATCATGGGAGCCATGGCGGAGCGCGTCTCGGGCGGCCCAGCGCCTCGGGAACGACCGGGGGTGCCGGGGACGGACGGCGACCCGGATGACCCCTTCGGCACATGGTGTCGCCCGCGGGAGGACCAGGGGCGCCGGGTCAGCGTGCTCCACCTGTACGGCCTGGTCGCTGCCCGGCGCGGACTGCAGGCTCACCAGCTCCCCCTCGCCGAGCGCCGGGCGCTCGGCGCCCGTGCGATGGCGGTGATCTGGCCCGGCTTCGAGACCACCCCCGGTAGCGGCCGGCCCGACGAACCCGTGGAGATCGTCCCCCCCGACCCCGCCTGGGTCGAGCGATTCCAGACGTGGCGTGCGCGCCTGGCCGAGCACCTCGGCCCGGTGGCGGAGCGGATCGACCACATCGGCTCCACGGCGGTGCCCCACCTGGCCGCCAAGCCCACCATCGATGTGCAGGTCAGCGTCGCCGACCTGGATGACGAGGGTCGGTACCGCTCACCGCTCCACGCCGCCGGGCTCCAGCTGCGCAGCCGCGACGCCGAGCACCGCTACTTCCCCCCACCACCGGAGCGTTCGCGAGAGGTCCATGTGCATGTCTGCGAGGCCGGGAGCGTCTGGGAGCGCCGGCACCTGCTGTTCCGGGACTTCCTGCGGACCCACCCCGGGGCCCGCGACGCCTACGCCGCCGTGAAGCGCCACGCGGCCGAGGTGTGGCGTGATGACCGCATCGGCTACACCGAGGCCAAGAGTCACCTCATCCTCGACGTCCTGGACCGGGCTGAGGGCTGGGCCACCGCCTGCGGGTGGACGGTGCGGTGGAGCGGGCGGACCTCCCGGGCAGGGTCGGGGCCAGCCGGCTGAGCGCCGCCGCCACCCATGCCCGTCCGGAGGAGGCGGGCGCAGACGGCCGTCCATGGTCACCGACGGTGACATCGCTCGTGTCACCGGGGCCGGGGTGCCCTCCCTCCGGTGGGGGTCGCGGTCCGCCCCACGACTTGACTCACCGAGGGGCCGGCGTCGCTGCTGGCCAGGGGCATGGCGGCGCCGGGGGAGCAGGGTCGATTGACGGTCGCCTCCGGCGCGCCGCGCGGCGGAGCCCCGGGTCAGCCCCCCAGGGCGGCGCGAATCAGGTAGGCGATGGCGAGGGCGAAGAGCAGGCTGAGCAGGGTGCCGATGAGAAAGTACTCGGCGAACCGCCGCCCGTTGGGACCGGTGAACTCTGGATAGCGCGCCACCGCCTTGACGGCGACCACCAGGGCCGCCACCTCCGGATGGCCGAGCAGAACCCCGGAATAGGCGAAGGCCCGCTCCAGCATCCCGATGACTCGGCCGCCGGCGGGGGAGCCCGTGCCCTGGCGGCCCGGGGGCCGTTCGTCCGTGCGCCCCGTGGCCCCAGCTTCTTCCGACGACCGGGGGGGGCCCCGGATGCGGGTCAGCGTTTGCTCCACCACAACCGAGCCACCCACCGTGGAGAAGAGGAAGCCGCCGCCGACGATCACGATCGCGGTGCGCCGGGGACCGAAGAGCAGGTGAAGTGCGAGGGCGGCGACGCTCGGGCTGACAAGGAAGGGCGCTCCCAGGGCGGCGATCGTCAGGGTCGGCCAGCGTGCGGCCCGAAGGGGCGCGGTGGCGGCCAGGACGACCACGCCCCAGATCAACCAGGCCTGCCCGAGATGGTCAGCGAACTGGACGTTCAGGCCCAGGCCGGTTAGGAGGGCCGCGGCCACCGCCCGGCGCGGCCATTGCGCGCGCACCCAGGCGCGGCCGGCAGGACGGGGACCGTGAGGGCGCACAGGATCAGCGCGAGGCCGTCGGGGATCGTCACCGGAGAAGGCGTTGAGCGAGGCGGTGGACCAGCCCCCGCCCCGCCTGCTCCTCTGCCCAGTGCGCGGCGAGCAGGTGCTTGGACACGGCTTGCTTGGTGACACCCGTGCGCCGAGCGATCTCCACGGTGTTCAACCCTTGATCGCGAAGCTGAATGACGCGGCTCTCGGCCTGGGGGCGCCGAGCGTACAGCGCCCGCATGAGGAGGAGTGCCGCCTCCATGTCGTCGCCCCCGGGCTCCTGGGCGATGACGCAAAGGCGGCCGGCGGCCCGGGCCTTGGCCTGTCGCACGGCCCTGCGGGCCAGAACGAAGGCATCGCCGCTGGCGGCCCGGACGCTGGTGGGTAGGGGCAGGTTCACCGGCCCGATCCCGATACCGATGGACCAGTCGGCGGACCGGAGCGCGCGGAGGGCCACCTCGGCGAGGCTCGCGGGGTCGTCGACGAGGGCCTCCATCTCATCCCCGGCTGTCCGTTCGAAAGGAAGCCGGAAGCGGATGCCGGGGTCGGCCCGCAGGGCGCTGCGCCACTCCTCGATGAGGTCGGGGCTGCGTCGGCTCCCGCGTTGGTCCAGGAGAATGGCGGCTGGCATGCAGTCAATCGCAAGAGGTTGACTTGGCAAAGTCAACCAAAAGGGGTTCCCCGTCTGTGGTGCGGACCACGCGAAAGTGGCGCTGGTCCAGGGTGAGCACCCGGTCCGTCCGGTACCGGCGGGCCAGGATCACCAGCGATGCGTCGGCCATGCCGAGGTCCTGGTCCTGATACCGGTCCACCACGGCGCAGGCGTCCCGCAGGTCGGCCGGCGCCATTCCGGGCAGCTCCCAGGCACCGCTGGACAACTCGGTCAGGGCCGCCAGTTCGGCCGGCACTCCCCGGCGCGTCGCCAGCAGGTAGTCGAGCTCCGCGACGACATAGGGCGACACGACGAACGGGCCGGGGTCAGCGGCGATGATCGCGCTGACCCGCGCGCAGTGCGCGTCACTCGCGTCAAAGTACGCCAGCAGCCCGCTGGTGTCGCAGACCAGCGTGGTCAGCGGTCGCCGAAGCCGGCGAGCGCCTCGTCGACATGGTCGGCGAGAGTGGGGTCTCCGCTCGCGAAAAGCCGCCCGCGCGGCCGGGGTCGATCCGAGGCACGGGCCAGGGAGGTTATGGCCTCGCGGATGAGCTCGGCCTCGGAGCGGCCAGATACAGCAGCCATCCGCCGGAGCGACCGGCGCAACTCGTCCGGCAGGTACACGGTGGTCTTGTGCATGGGTATATGGTCCTACCTACGGCACCACCATTCCGGAGCACCGGCCGCGGCCGCGGGGCGCGTGGCGTCCCGGCCCGGCACCCATCCCGCTGGGCGCCGCTCCTGCCGCCGTGAGGTCGTGGCTGCACCGAGGATCGCGGACCGCACCGCCGGTTCACGGGCCGGCACCCTCCCCATAGGCCGCGGAGGCGGCGAGGTCGGCGGCCCCGGTGACGGTCACCACGGACCGGCGTTGTCACAGCCGGCGGGGCAGGGAGCGGTGGCGGTCGTGCTGCGACGGCGCCCGGGCCGCGATCACTCGCGCCCGGAAGCGCCCGACCCGGGAGCCAGCGTCCCCGCCACCAGCGCGTGCAGGAGCAGGCCCTGGGCCGCGGCGGCGGCGGGGCCCCAGTGGGCCACGGCGGCCCGGGCCTCGGGCTCGGCCGGCATGCGCCCCCCGAGGTAGGCGAGCCCGATCGCCCGCCGCACACCGAGGTCGCCGGCCACCACCCGGGGTCGGCCCAGGGTCCGGGCCAGGATCCAGTCCGCCGTCCAGGGCCCGATGCCGGGCAGGCGCACCAGCTCGGCCACCGCCTCGGCGTCCGGCAGCGCCGCCAGCCAGGCCGTGTCGAGGTCGCCCCCGACCATGGCCCGGGCCACGCCGACCACGGCCCGGGCCTTGGCGGTCGTGAGCTGCAGGGCGCGGATCTCGGCCGGGTCGCAGGCGGCGAGCCGCTGCGGGTCCAGCCGGTACACCGGCTGGCCGGCGACGGCGACGCGCTCCCCGAAGGCCTCCGCCAGCCGCCGGCGGGTGGTGGTCGCCCAGCGCAGGTTCACCTGCTGGGCGGTGATGCTGCGCACCAGCGCGGTGAAGAGGTCGGGCTGGCGCAGCGGCCGCACCCCGGGGTGGCGGGCCCACAGGCGGGCCACCACCGGGTCGACCTCTGCCAGCGCCGCCAGGGTGCCGCCGTCGCCGACGAAGGTCTGCTGGACCGTGGCCCGGACGGCGGCGGCGTCGCCGGCGTCCTCCACCGTGGCCCGGGCCAGCGGTCGCGCGGGCGAGCCCCCGAAGCGCACCGCGTAGGCGACGGTCCGGTCCGCCAGGCGCACGGTGCGCAGCAGGGTCACCCCGTCCCAGCGGTCCAGCCCGTCGTCGCCGTAGCGGCGCAGGCCCTCCAGCGAGGCGGGGGCGTCGAGCGGCCCGGACAGCCGGACCGGGAGCGTGTGCGCCCCGCCGGCGGCGCTCACGCCGGTGGCAGCAGGTCGCGCAGCGGCACGCCGTCGTCCCCCAGACGCCGGGGGTCGACGGGTTGGCCGAGGGCGATGAGCCGGCGCGCCGCGGCGATGTCCTTGAAGCGGTTGACGGCGACGCAGGCCCGGACCCGATCGTTCTCCAGGTAGAAGGCGCTGAAGGTGCCGCCGGTCGCCGGGCCGCGCCAGACGAGGGCGTCCCAGCTCGGGGCGTGGCCCACGTGCTGCAGGGTGAGGTCGTACTGCTGGGACCAGAAGTAGGGGATGGGCGCGTACGGCTCCGCCAGCCCCAGCAGGTTGCGGGCCGCCGCCGCCCCCTGGTTCTGGGCGTGGTCGTAGTGCTCGACCCGCAGCCGCAGCCGCCGGCCGGGGTGCCACCAGCTGGCGGCGTCGCCGGCGGCGTAGATGTCGGGCCGGCTGGTGCGGCAGTGCTCGTCGACGGCGATCCCGTTCTCCAGGGCGACGCCGGTGCCGGCCAGCAGGTCGGTCACCGGCTCGACGCCGACCGCGACCAGGACCAGGTCGCAGGGCAGGAGCTCGCCCCGCCCGGTCAGCGCCGCCTCCACCCGCCCGACGCCCCGGAAGGCGGTCACCGTCTCACCGGTGAGCAGCCGCACCCCGTGGTCGCGATGGACCCCGGCCCAGAAGCCGCCGACGGCGCGGCCCAGCCCGGCCATCGGGACCTGGCCCTGCTCCACCACCGTCACCGCGTGCCCGGCCTGGCGGGCGACCGCCGCCACCTCGCAGCCCAGGAAGCCGGCGCCGACCACCAGCACCCGCGGCTGGCCGGTCAGGGCCTGCCGCAGCCGGTCCGCGTCGGCCAGGGTGCGCAGGGCGAGGACGCCGGGCAGCTCCTCGCCCGGCACGCCCAGCCGCCGGGGCCGGGCCCCCGGGGTCAGGAGCAGGGCGTCGTAGCGCAGCCGGCTCCCTCCGTCCAGGGTCACCCGCCGCGCGGCCGGGTCGATCTGGACCACGGGGCGGCCGCGGCGGAGGGTGATGCGCTGGTCCCGGTAGTACCCGGGCGGGCGCAGGAAGACGCGCTCCCGGGGCAGGGCCCCGGTCAGCAGCTCCTTGGACAGGGGGGGGCGCTCGTAGGGGCGCTCGGGCTCGTCCCCGACCAGCACCACCCGGCCCTCGAAGCCGGCGCCCCGGAGGGCCTCGGCGGCCCGCCCCCCGGCCAGTCCGGCCCCCACGATGAGCACCGTCCGCCGCCGGCCGCCCCGCAGCGGCCCCGGGCTCAGCACCGCCTCCGCCCCGTATCCTCCGCAGGGGTGCCGGAGGCCCTGCCCCTGGCGGCGCGGCACCCCTGGAGGTGTCCCATGCCCCGCCCGCCGGTCTCGGGCGTCGCCGGCCGTGAGGCGGCCCTGGTCATCCCCCGGGCGCTGGCGTTCCCGGCCGGGGTCTGGCACGGGGTGGCCACCGAGGGCCTGGAGCGGATGCTCCAGGTCATCCGCGCCAGCGGGGAGTTCCGTCCCCGGGCGGTGGTGGAGGAGGACCCCCTCTGGCAGCAGGTCATTCCCCATATGGTGGTGTGTGGGGAGGGCGGCCTGCTGGTGATGCGGCGGTTGCGGGCCTCCAGCGAGCGCCGGCTCCACAACCAGGTCACCATCGGGGTCGGCGGCCACATCAACCCCGGGGACGCGACCGGTGGCCGGGACCCGCTCCTGGAGGGCTGCCGGCGCGAGTGGGAGGAGGAGGTGGCCTGCGCCGACCCGGTCACCGGCCGGCTGGTGGGGCTGCTCAAGGACGACCAGGCGGCGGTGGGGCGGGTCCACCTGGGGCTGGTGATCCGGGTCGACGTGGGCCCGACGCCGGTCGCGGTGCGTGAGCACACCAAGCTGTCCGGGGAGATCCTGCCGATCGCCGCGGTCCAGAGCCTGTTCCTGCAGATGGAGTCCTGGTCGCAGCTGGTCTACGAGGCCCTGGCCGCCGGCCGGCTGGACCCCGCCGGGCCGGCGCCGCTGACGGTGGAGCTGCCGGCCACCGCGGACGGTCCCGCCCCCTTCTGATCGGCGCCGGGCAGTCGGTAGACTCAAGCGGTGAGCCATCTCCCCCCCCGCGTTCGCGCCCTGCGCTGCCGGGCCTGCGGTACCGAGGTGCCGGTGGGGCCGGTGCACGTCTGCGAGCAGTGCTTCGGGCCCCTGGAGGTCGCCTACGACTACGCGGTCGTGGCCCGGACGGCCACCCGGGCGGCGATCGAGGCCGGACCGATGTCGATGTGGCGGTACCACATGCTGCTCCCCTACGAGGACCCGGCGCCCCCGGTGACGCTGGGCGAGGGGATGACCCCGCTGGTGCACGCGCCCCGCCTCGGGGAGGTCCTCGGCCTGCGCCATCTCTACATCAAGAACGACAGCCTCAATCCCACCAACTCCTTCAAGGACCGGGTGGTCAGCGTGGCCACCTCCTGGGCCCGGGCGCGCGGCTTCCAGGTCCTGGGCTGTGCCTCCACCGGCAACCTGGCCAACGCGGTGGCGGCCTACGCCGCCCGCGCCGGGCTGCGCGGGCTGGTGGTCATCCCCGACGACCTGGAGCCCAACAAGGTGGCGCCGACGGCGGTCTTCGCGCCCGAGCTGGTGCGGGTCCACGGCACCTACGACGAGGTCAACCGCCTCTGCAGCGAGCTGGCGGACAGCCAGCCCTGGGGGTTTTGCAACATCAACCTGCGGCCCTTCTACAGCGAGGGCAGCAAGACCCTGACCTTCGAGACCGTGGAGCAGCTGGGCTGGCGCCTGCCCGACGAGATCATCATCCCGGTGGCCAGCGGCAGTCAGTTCGTGAAGCACCACAAGGCGATCGAGGAGCTGGTCGACCTGGGCCTGGTGCCCGACGGCCCCCGCCCGCGCCTGACCGGGGCCCAGGCCCTGGGCTGCTCCCCCGTGGCCCGGGCCTTCGCCAGCGGCAGTGACCACATCGTGCCGGTGCGGGAGCCGCGCACGATCGCCAAGTCGCTCGCCATCGGCAATCCCTCGGACGGGGCCGACGTGGTCCGTCTGGCCCGGGCCTCGGGCGGGGTGGTGGTGGCGGTGGAGGAGGAGCAGATCCTGGAGGGGATGGAGCTGCTGGCGCGCGCCGAGGGCATCTTCACCGAGACCGCCGGCGGGGTCACGGTGGCGGTCCTGAAGCAGTTGGCCGAGGCCGGGCGCTGGACGGGCGACGAGACGGTCGTCGCCTACATCACCGGGCACGGGCTGAAGACCGTGGACAGCCTCAGCGGCCGGACCGAGCTGGCCGAGCCCATCCCCCCGTCCCTGCGCGCCTTCCGGCGCGCCTACCCGGAGCTGGTCAATCCCGACGCCAGCCCCTGGCGCGCCAGCACCGGCTGATGGCCCCCGGCCCGGGCACCCCCCCGCGGGTGGTGGTCGTCGGGGCCGGCATGGCGGGCCTGGTGGCCGCCCGCAGCCTGTCGGACCGGGGCTGGGCGGTGACGGTGCTGGAGGTGGAGCCCGTCCTGGGCGGCCGGCTCCGCAGCCGGGAGGTCGACGGCGGCTGGGTCGACCTCGGGGCCAGTCACCTGTGGAGCTTCTACCGGCAGACCCGCCGCTGGCTGCGGCGCAGCGGGCTCGAGGGCGAGCTGATCCCGGCCGGGGCCGGCCCCCCCGTGGCCTGGCCGCTGAGCGCGCGCAGCATCGGTGGCCTGGTGCGCTGTGGGCTGGACGTCGCCGCCGCCTGGCCGCGCCTGCGCCTCGACCGCCCGGCGCGGGCGGCGCCGCTCGACAGCGAGCCACTGGGGGCCTACGCGCGGCGCCGCTGCGGGGCCGCCTTCACCGCGGCGGTGATCCGCCCGGCCTTCGAGTGGAACGCCTTCTGCCCACTGGACGAGATGAGCCGGGTGCTGCTGCTGCTGGCCGGCCGCTTGGTGCTGGGCGCCCGTCCCTACCGGTTGCGCGGCGGCATCGCCCGGCTGCCCCGGGCCCTGGCCCAGGGCCTGGACGTCCGCTGCGGGCCCCAGCACGCCGCGGTGACGGTCACCCCGGGGCGGCGACCGGTGGTGCGCTGCGCGGCGGGGCCCGCATGGGAGGCTGACGCCGTGGTCCTGGCCGTGCCCGCGGCCGCGGCCGCGGCCCTGCTGCCGGCGGCGCCCCCGGCGCTGGCGGCCCTCCTGGGCGGGGTGCGCCACTCGCGGGTGGTGCGGGCGGTCTTCCGGGTCGAGGGACCGGTGCCGGCGGGGCCGGTGCCGGTCCGCTGGGACGCCGACCGGGGCCCGGGCGTGGTGCTGGCCGGGCCCGCCGCCGGGGGGCTGCGGCTGGCGGCCGTCCTCTACGACCGCTGGGCCGACGCGCTCCTGGCCGGTGACCCGGCCACCCTGGCGGCCCGCGTCACCGCCCAGGTGGTGGAGCTGGCCACCCCGATGTTGGCGGGCCGCCGGCTCACGCTCCAGGCGGTGCACCCCTGGCCCGCCGCCGTCACCCTCTTCGGCGTCGGCCACTACCGGCGCCTGGCCGCCTGGCCCGGCCCCCGGGCGGCGGCGGGGGTGGTGCTGGCCGGCGACTACCTGTGCAATCCCACCATCGAGGGGGCCGTGACCAGTGGGATGGCCGCCGCCGCGGCTGTGCTCCAGGACCAGCCCGTATAATCCAGCGGTGTCCACAGGAGGGTGCTCATGGCGGTGACGGTGCGGGTCCCCGGTCCTCTGCGGCGGCTGACCGCGGGGGCTCCCGAGGTGCAGATCGAGGGCGCCACCGTGGCGGAGGCCCTGCGCAACCTCGACGGTCGCTTCCCCGGCTTCGCCGACCGGCTCTACGAGCCCGACGGGCAGCTGAAGCAGTTCGTCAACGTCTACCGCAACGACGAGGACGTCCGCTTCGCCAGCGGGCTGGAGACAGCGCTGGAGGACGGGGACGATCTCTCCATCGTCCCTGCGGTGGCGGGCGGCCGCTGAGGCGTGGCGCGCCGTCGGGTCACGCTCCACTTCAGCCCCGCGCTGGTCACCGAGCCGGTCATCTACCGGTTGGGCCAGCAGTTCCCGCTGATCACCAACATCCGGCGCGCTGACGTCACTCAGGAGGAGGGGTGGGTCATGCTCGAGCTGGACGGAAGCGCCGATGACATCGCTCGCGGCCTGCGCTACTGCGAGTCCCTGGGAGTCCGGGTGGACCCGGTCGAAGGTGACCTCGCCGTCTGAGGCGGGGCGCTCTGGCTCGGGCGTGACGGTCGGAGCCGGGCCGCTCCGGGCCCGCGGTGGCCCCCGCTGGCGGGCGGTGCGGGCGGTGGTGCGGGCCGCCGGGGCCGCCGAGCCGCCCGGGCTGATCGGCGGGCGCCGCCTGCCTGCGGGGGCGGTGGTGGCGGTGGCCATGAGCGGCGGTGTGGACAGCGCTGTGGCCGCCGCCCTGTGCGTCGCCGCCGGCGTGCCCACCATCGGGCTGACCATGCGGCTGTGGGCGACCGAGGCGGTGGAGCGCCTGGAGGGGGGCTGCTGCTCGGTCGATGCGGTGGAGGACGCCCGCCGGGTGGCCGCCCGCCTGGAGATCCCGCACTACGTCCTGGACCTGGCGGCCCCATTCCAGGCGGCGGTGGTGTCTGACTTCCTCGAGGCCTACGCGGGCGGGCGGACCCCCAACCCCTGCATCCGCTGCAACCAGCGCATCAAGTTCGCCGAGCTGCTGCGGCGGGCTCGGGCGGTGGGGGCCACCCACCTCGCCACCGGCCACTACGCCCGGGTGCGCGTGGACGCCCAGGGGCGGGCCGCGCTCCACCGGGCCGCCGATCCCCGCAAGGACCAGTCCTACACCCTCTACCACTGTGACCAGGCGACGCTGGCCCGGGTCTGCCTGCCGCTGGGCGGCCTCCCCAAGCCGGCGGTGCGGGCCCTGGCGGCGGCGCTGGAGCTGGGCGTGGCCGCCAAGCCGGACTCCCAGGAGCTCTGCTTCGTGGGAGGCGGTGACCACCGGGCCCTCCTGCGCGAGCGGCTGCAGGGGCGCTACGCCCCGGGGCCGGTGGTCGACGAGGCGGGGGCGGTGCTCGGCACCCATGAGGGCCTGCCCTTCTACACCGTGGGGCAGCGGGGCGGGCTGCGGTTGGCCGCCACCCGGCCCGACCAGGCCCCCCTCCACGTGCTCCGCCTGGACCCTCGGCGCAACACGGTCGTGGTGGGCCCCCGCGAGCGTCTCGACCGGCGCAGTGTGGCGGTGACGGGGTGCGTCTACCCCGACGGTCGGGTGCCCGGCGGGCCGCTGCGCGGCACCGTGCAGCTGCGGGCCCACGGCCGCCCGGTGCCGGCCGCCTGGCGGCCCGGAGCGGCCGGGCACGCGCGCATCGATTTCGACGCCCCCGAGCCCGGGGCGGCGCCCGGGCAGTCGGCCGTCTGCTACGTCGGGGACCGGGTGGTGGCCGGCGGGGAGCTGTCGGCCTGGGGGTGGGCCGCGTGAACGGGTCCTGGATCGGCATCGTCATCCTCTTGGGCCTGGCCTTCCTGGGCTGCTGGGCCCTGGCCGGGAGCGCGGTGGCGGCGGTGGGCACCCGCAGCTGGGCCCTGGCGGTGGTGGCGGTGGCCCTGGCGGTGGCCCTGGGCGCTGAGGTGGGGACGCTCAACGGCGCGGGGGGCCCGGCTCTGCTGGGGGCCATCAGCCTGGTGACCGTGGTCGCCGCCACCGTGGCCTTCGCGGCCCTGGCCGTCCACCTGCTCAGCGAGCCGGCCCGTCCGCAGCCCGTGCGCCGCCGAGGGGGGCCCGACACCGCGCCGGACTCCGAGGCCTGACGGGGGTGGTGCCCGCGGCGCTGGCGGTGGGGGGGCTGGGGGCGGCCGTGGCTGCGGCGGTGGCGCTGCTGGGGCCGCGCTGGGTTCGGCCGGGCCGGCTCCGGCCCCGGGGGGCGGTGGCGCTCCACCCGTGGGGGCTGCTGGCGCTTATCGGTCTCTTGGGGCTGGGCCTGCCGGCCTGGCTGGGGGGGGCCGGCGGCCCGGCCGCACTGAGCCTGGGCGTGCTGGGCGTGCTGCTGGTGGTCCTGGGGCTGGCCGCGGTCGTGGTCTGGGGGCTGCCGACCGATGAGGGCTGACACGGTGGGATGGGCTGGGGTCCTGCTGCCGCCCCTTGGCGGGTGTGGCGCGGGCCCGAGGGCGCGGGCGGGGGCGGGATGGGGTGCGCCGGCGTGGTCGTGAACTCCCTGGCCCTGCGGCAGACCGCGGAAGCCGTCGCGCGGCTCACCTGGACCCGGGCCGTCGGCCAGCCGCGGACCCACCTCGGCCTGCCGGCGCGGCTCACGCTGCGGGCCGCCGCCGGGGACCGGCGGGAGGGGGCCCGGGCCGTCCCGGCTGCCGCCGCCGCTGAGCTGATCGAACGGGCCCTGGACTGGCACCAGGCCGCGGCTCGCCACGAGGAACCGGTGGCCCTGGCCACCCTGGCCGGGGACTTCTGCCTGGCTCGGGCCTCGGCGGCGCTCTCCGGGCACCACGACCTGCGGATCGAGGTGGCGTTCGCCGACGGCCTCAGCGCGGCCAGCGTGGCCCTCCTGGCGGGGCAGGGGCCGGAGGCCGCCGCCCGGCAGCTGCTGCCTGCCTGCGCCCTCGCTGGGGCGTCGGCCGGGCGTGTCCCGGCCAGCCTCCAGGCTCGCTGGCAGCGGGCCGGCACCTGGCTGGCCGGACCGACCACCTCCGATCCGCTGGCGCTGGCCCAGCCGGTGGACGTCGCCCACCTGCGGGCCGCGGCGGACCCCGTCGAGCGTCGCCTGGGCGCCAAGCTGGCGACCGACCCGGCGGCGGTGGCGACCCCCATGGCGACCCTGCTGCGCGCCGGTGGCAAGCGCCTGCGGGCCCGCCTGGTGCTGCTGGCGGGGGAGGTGGGCGGGTCCCACGACCTTGACCGCCTGCTGGAGGCGGCGGCGGCGATGGAACTGCTCCACGCCGCCACCCTCTGCCACGACGACCTGGTCGACGGCGCCGCCTCCCGGCGGGGGGTGCCCACCGTGGCCCACCTCGACGGCCCGCTGACGGCGCTGGCGGTGGGCGACTACTACCTGGGCCGCGCCGCCGGCCTGCTCAGTCGCATGGGCGATCCGCGGATCTCGCAGGGGGTGACGGCGGCCCTGGTCGAGATCGCCGACGCCCAGCTGCACGAGCTCGACCGCCGGGCGGTCTGGTCGGGGGCGCTGCGCCCGTACGAGCGGGTGGCGACCGGCAAGACCGGGGCCCTGCTCGCCGCCTGCGCTGTCACCGGCGCGCGGCTGGCCGGTGCTCGCCCCGTCGAGCGGCACGCCCTCGACCGGTTCGCCCGCCGCCTGGGCCTGGCCTTCCAGGGCATCGACGACTGTCTGGACTTCGCCGATCCCGCCCGCACCGGCAAGCCGGTCGGGCTGGACTTGGCCCAGGGGATCTGCAGCCTGCCCGTCATCTGTGCCCTGCGGGGATCGCGGCGGGGCGAGGTGCTGCGCCAGCTGCGCCGCATGGAGCAGGTGGAGGAGGCGGGGGCGGCGGCGGCGGCCCGCGAGGCCGTGGTGGGGCTGGTGCGCGCCAGCGGAGCGCTGGCCGCAGCCCACGCGGTGGCCGACCGCTGGAGCGCCGAGGCCCTGGATGCGCTGACCCCGCTTCCGTCCCGGGCCCGGCGCCGGCTGACGGCCTTCGCCGAACGGCTGGTGGTCCGCGACCGCTGAGCCCGGCCCGGCCACCGACGGCCCCCGCCTACAATTGGCGGCCATGCCCTGGACGGTCCTGCCGTTGCGTGCCTCCCCGGTGACCGTCGTCGCCTGCCACCCCCGGTGACGGTCCTGCTGGTCGCCGCCCTCGGCGGCGCCACCGTCGGGGCCGCCGGCGTCGCCGTGGTGCGCGCCGAGCCGGTGACGGCGGTGCCGGCCCTGGGGCTGTGCGGGCTCCTCTGCTCCGGCCTGCTGCTGGTGCTGGGCGCGCCCGCCGCCGCCGTCCCCGTCGGGCTGCTGGGCCTGGCCGGCCTGGGCTGGACG
>JAKABB010000161.1 GCA_021802045.1 bacterium | reverse complement strand
GGCCCCCCCGCTGCGCTGGGGGGTGCTGGGCGCGGCCTGGGTCGCCCGCCAGGCGGTGCTCCCGGCGCTGCGCGCGACCGGGGCGCCGGTGGTGGCCATCGCCGCCCGGGACCCGGAGCGGGCCCGGGCCTGCGCGCAGGACTTCGGCATCGCCGCCGTGCACCAGGGCTACGAGGCCGTCTGCGCCGACCCCGCCGTGGAGGCGGTCTACATCCCCCTGCCCAACCACCTCCACCGCCCCTGGGCCCTGCGGGCCGCCGCCCATGGCAAGGCCGTCCTCTGCGAGAAGCCGCTGGCGGAGACCGCCGCCGCCGCGGAGGAGATGGGCCAGGCCTTCGCCCAGCGGGGGCTGCTGCTGGGGGAGGCCGTCATGTACCGGTACCACCCCCGCTGGACGGCGCTGCGGGCCCTGGTCGACGCCGGGCGGTTGGGCGAGCTCCGCCACGTGGCGGCGGCCTTCACCTTCCCCCTGGACCCCGCGCCCGGCCACCGCTGGGAGGCGGCCTGCGGCGGGGGGGCGCTCCTGGACGTCGGGTCCTACGGTGTCAACGCCGCCTGCTGGCTGCTCGGCGCTGCCCCCGAGGCGGTGGCGGCCTCCTCCGTGGCGCGCGGCGACGTCGACCTGGAGACGACGGCGGTGCTGCGGTTCCCGGGCGGCCCGACGGCCACGGTGGTGGCCGGCTTCGGAGCCGCCGAGCACCAGGTGCTGACCCTGATCGGCAGCCGGGGCACGCTCACCGTTCCCCGGCCCTTCACCGCCTGGGTGGCCGAGTCCCACCCGGCGAACCTGGTGCGGGACGGGGCCGAGGAGACGATCCCCATGACGGCTGCCGACCCGTACGCCGCCATGGTCGAGGCCTTCACCCGCGCGGTGCGCCGCGGCGACCCCTTCGCTACCACCGCCGCGGAGGGTTGCCGGACCCTGGCAGTCCTGGACGCCTGTCGCCGGGCGGCACGGCACCAGCGCTGGGAGACCCTGGCCGCGCGGCGGTAGGCGGCCGCTGAGGGCCCGGCGCAGGGGCGCTGCCCTTCGGGGAGGGCCCGGGTGGGCCGTCCCGAACCGAGCCCGCCAAGCGGCGCGGCCCGGTTCGGACGGCCGCTCCCAGTGAGACGGCCGTCCGGTCCCTGACGGCGTCTACGACGACAAAGTCAGCGTGCCCGCCACCGAGGCCCCGATGGTCTGGCACGACCCCCAGATTTTCATCTGGTAGTGGGTGAGGGTCACTTCGACGATGCCACTGGTGTAGCCTGCTGCCCCGGACCCGGACAAGGACGCCAGCTTGTCATACACCTCGAAGGTCTGGGTGGTGACGACCCAGGGCCTGGAACTGCAGGAGGAGTTGCTCGTCAGGGTGATGCCGCTATTGGGGGATGTGGGGAGACTCGACCCACACGTGCTGCTGCTCCCTGATGGCATCGTCGTGGTGGAGGTCGTCGCCAGTGTCCCGCTCACCTGGCTGCCATTGGCGAGCGCGAGGGAGAAGTTGCCGCTGTTGATCACGCCGGTGCAGTAGAGATCGGTGGGCAGCGGCCCGTGGTCGACGGCCGCCATCCACATTCCACTTGTTGTTGATGTTGTTGCCGTTCCGGCGAAGTAGCCGGTGCTGTCGCCGCTGGCGTTGGTCGGGGTCGCGTAGAACTCGGACCCTGACAGGGTGATCACGCTACTGGTGGCGCTCACCGCCACGCTGGTGAAGGCCAGGGCCGCGGCCGCGATCAGGCCCCCCAGGCTGAGTCTGCCAAAGCTGCGTCTGCCAAGCATGTGCCCACCTCTCGCAAGTCGATGAACCCGTGCCAGCCGGCTGGGCGGCGACGTGAGGTGGTACACCGGGTGGACGGAGCGACCGCAGTATGGGCGGTCGCCCCCACGCTGTCAACGGCTTTTTCCCCGCCATTTTGCTGGCCGCGCTGGCCGGGACCCTCCCCGTCCGGGCCGACAGCAACCGGCGGCGCTTGCGTGCACTGCTCCCACGGGCCGGCGCCGCTCGACCCGCCGTCCCGGCGCGGTGGCCCGGGCCCGTCGTCAGGCGACGCGGGAAGCGGGCCCGCGCACCACCTGCGCGCCCGCGCCTCCCGCCCGCCTTGACAGCAACCGGCGCGGGCGGGCAGGGCTACTGCAGGACGACCGCCATGTCGCCGTAGGTCCTGTAGGAAGCGACGAAGGTCGCCATGGGGATCCAGGTCTCTCCCGGGTACCGGGCCCCCCACAGCCGGTTGGGCCAGGGGTTCCAGATGCGCACCGCGTTGGCGCCGATCCCGACCACCAGGACCGCGTGCTCGTGCGGCCCGGCCCAGGGGACCCGGGCGCCGTGAGCCAGGATCGTGCGGGCCGTGTAGGGCCGGAAGTTGAAGGTCACCCAGGCCACCACCGGGTGGTGGTCCTCGATGAAGGAGAAGAGGACCTGGGGGGTGATGCCCTGGCCGTGCGCGATCACCCGGGCGCCCAGGTCGGTGGCCACGCGCGCCACCACCGGCGAGTAGGCGCCGGGCTCGTACCCCGGTCCCTCCAGGCCGCCGGGCCGGCCCACGAAGTTGCGGTCCGGGTTGCCGGCGAGACCGGGGCCGATCCCGGGCACGGCGGTGTCGATCCCCTCCAGCTCCAGGATCCTCTGCTGGGTGGTGAAGATTCGCTCCTGCTGCAGGGCCATCTGCAGCGAGGCCTCCTCGCAGTCCATTCCGAAGGCCTGCGCCTCGTACGTGCGAATCCCGCCGACCCAGAAGGACCCCGACACGCGGAGGGCGAACGGCCGCTGTCCCTGGGACTGGGGTCGCGTGGTCACGGTGCTGGCCCAGGCCATCAGGGCGTAGGCCCCGCCGGGCCAGCCGGTGGTGTTGTAGATGAAGACGCGGCGGCTGGTCCAGCCGTGGGCCAGGGTCCACCTGGCACTCCCCGCGCGCCTGTACCAGTAGACGTACCTGACGGTGGTCCCGGCCGGGCAGTGGGTCGCCACCGCGACCGTGACCGGGTCGCCGCGGACGCCGTAGGGGATGTTCGCCGTCAGGGTGGTGCCCGAGCAGCCGGGTGGCGCTGTCACCGTGTAGCTCGCGGAATGCTCCACCTGCGGGACGGCGGGAGGGGTATCGGTGACCCAGGCCAGGAACTGGTACGTCCCCGGCGTCCATCCGCCGGTGGCGTAGCGGTGCGTGGAGTCAGTGGTCCATCCCTGGCGCAGGATCCATCTCGGGGCGCCGGCCCGCCGGGAGAAGTAGGCGTACCGGGCGGGAGCGGGGCAGGTGGCGGTGGTGGTTAGCGTCACCCCCGCCCCGGCGGCTCCCCCGGGCGCGGCCACCGCCGCGGCCAGCGCGCTGCACGGGGCGGGCCACTGGATCGCGTACGTGATCTGGGCCACGGTCTGGGGCACCGTGTGCGGGCCGTCGCTGGCCCAGGCCAGGATCCAGTAGTCGCCCTGCCCCCACTGGGCGGTGGACAGCGAGAAGGTCGGCCCGCCCCATCCACGCCGCAGGCGCCAGGCCGGGGCCGCTCCGGCGGCGGGCGCCGGCGCGGTGAAGAAGGCGTAGCTGGCGGGAGCGGGGCAGGTGGCCGCGGCCACCAGGGACACCGCGCCGGGCGGGGCCGGAGACGCCGGGGTCGCCGTCAGGGTGACGGCGGTGCAGGGCGCGGGCCCGGCGGCGGCGGCCCGCACCTGTCCGTAGGTGGCCAGGGCACCGGCGGCCAGGGCCAGTCCCAGTACTGGGGCGATCCAGCGTCCTGCGGGCCGCCGGGGTGTCGTCTGTGGCATGTCCCACCTCCTCGGGCCGACGGTAACCCGGACCTCGGGGGGGGCGGAGGCGATGTCACGGACCCCGTGGTCCTCCGTTGCACCGCCGATGGTCCCGTCACCGCGCCCGGCCGGCGGGCGGGACCGGAGCAGGCACACGCCGAGGCACAGCCCCCGCCGGCCCGCTCCGCTGGTGGCCCGGTCGGGGCCGGCCAGCCGGGAGCGCCCCGGCCTCACCGCCCGCGGCGG
>JAKABB010000160.1 GCA_021802045.1 bacterium | reverse complement strand
TGCTCTTCCTCCAGAACACCACCGGCTACATGGTGGGACGCGAGTACGAGCGGGGCGGCATCATCAAGGACGGGGCCAAGATGATCAACGCCGTGGCCAACTCCCGCGTGCCCCACCTCACGGTGCAGATCGGGGCCTCCTACGGCGCCGGCAACTACGGGATGAGCGGACGGGCGTACAACCCGCGCTTCCTCTTCAGCTGGCCCAGCGCCCGCACCGCGGTGATGGGTGCTGAGCAGCTGGCGGGGGTGCTCTCGCTGGTGGCCCGCGAGGCCGCCACCGCCCGGGGCGACCCGTTCGACTCCGAGGCCGACGCCGCCCGGCGGCTGGCGGTCACGGAGCAGATCGAGCGCGAGTCGGAGGCGGCCTTCCTCAGCGCCCGGCTGCACGACGACGGGATCATCGACCCCCGCGACACCCGCACCGTGCTCGGCTGCTGCCTGTCGGTCGTCGACAACGGACCGATCGCCGGCACCCGGGGCTACGGGGTCTTCCGGATGTGAGCGAGCCGCAGCCGGGATCGGACGTCCCGGCCCGCCCGATCGCCAGGCTCCTGGTCGCCAATCGCGGGGAGGTCGCCGCCAGGATCTTCCGCACCGCCCGCGCCATGGGCATCACCTGCGTGGCGGTGCACTCCGACCCCGACGCCAAGGCCCCGTTCGTGGCCGACGCCGACCTGGCCGTGCGCCTGCCCGGCGCCACCGCCGCCGAGACCTACCTGCGGGCCGACCGCCTGGTGGCCGCCGCGCTGGCCGCCGGCGCCGACGCCGTGCACCCCGGCTACGGCTTCCTGGCCGAGAGCGCGGCCTTCGCCACCGCCTGCCGGGAGGCCGGGCTGACCTTCGTGGGCCCCCCGCCCCAGGTCATCGCGGTCATGGGCTCCAAGCTGGCGGCCAAGGAGCGGATGGCGGCGGCTGGGGTCGCGGTGCTCCCCAGCGGCCGGGTCCCGGCCCGGGGGGCCCCGGCGGCTGCCCTCGCGGCCGAGGCTGACCGCATCGGCTGGCCCCTGCTGGTGAAGGCGGACGCCGGCGGAGGTGGTCGCGGGATGCGCCTGGTCGGCGGGGCGGAGGAGCTGGCCGAGGCGGTGGCCTCGGCCCAGCGCGAGGCCGAGGCGGCCTTCGGGGACGGCACCGTCTTCCTCGAGCCCTACCTGGAGCGGGCCCGCCACCTGGAGGTCCAGATCCTGGCCGACGCCCATGGCGGGGTCGCCCACCTCTTCGAGCGGGAGTGCTCGGTCCAGCGCCGCCACCAGAAGCTGGTTGAGGAGTGCCCGGCACCGGGGGTGGATGCCGGGCTGCGGGCCGAGCTCTGCCGGCTGGCGGTGACCGCGGCCCGGGCCATCGGCTATGTCGGGGCGGGCACCGTGGAGCTCCTCCTCGCTCCCGACGGCCGGGTGCGCTTCCTGGAGATGAACACCCGGCTGCAGGTGGAGCACGCCGTCACCGAGAGCGTGACCGGTCTCGACCTGGTGCGGCTGCAGCTCCTGGTCGCGGAGGGGCACCGGCTGCCGGCGGAGGTCCGGGCGGCGACGATCGAGGGGCACGCCATCGAGGCCCGCCTCTACGCCGAGGACGCCACCGCCGGCTGGGCGCCGTCCACCGGGACCCTGCTCCGCTTCCGGGTGCCGGAGCTCCCCGGGGTGCGGGTCGACGCCGGGGTGTGCGACGGGACCGAGGTCAGCCCCTACTACGACCCCCTGCTGGCCAAGGTGATCGCCCACGCCCCCACCCGGGCCGAGGCCGCCCGGCTGCTGGCGGCCGCACTGGCTCGGGCCCAGATCCACGGCCTGGTCACCAACCGCGACCTCCTGGTCCAGATCGTGCGTCACCCGGAGTTCATGGCCGGCGCCGCCGACACCGGCTTCCTGGACCGCCACCCGCCGGCGGAGCTGGGGGCCGCCCTGGCCGGCCCCGACGTCGAGCGGCTCCACGCCGCCGCCGCCGCCCTCGCCGCCCAGGCCCAGCGGCGGCGGTCGGCCCGGACCTGGCGACCCGCACCATCGGGGTGGCGCAACAACCCCTCCCAGCTGCAGCAGGCTGCCTACCGCGGGCGGCAGGGACGCATCGACATCGGCTACCGCCTGGACCGCCGGGGCACGCGGCTCACCGCCCAGGGCGAGGAGCTCGTGGGGGTGACGGTGGCCGGCTGCGACCCCGACGGGGTGGACCTGGTGGTGGGGAGCGTCCGCCGCCGCCTGGCGGTGCACCGGGCCGCCGGCCGGACCTTCGTGGACGGACCGGACGGCTCCTCGACCCTCCTCGACCTGGAGCGGCTGCCGGAGGCGGAGCCCCCAGCCGCCCCCTGGGGGGCCCTGGCGGCCCCCATGCCGGGGGCCGTCTGCCGGGTCCTCGTGGCCACCGGCGACGAGGTCGCGGCGGGGCAGCCCCTGGTGATCCTGGAGGCGATGAAGATGGAGCACACGGTGCGGGCGCCGGGCGCCGGGCGGGTGGCCGAGCTGCGGGTGGGCGAGGGCGACCAGGTCGAGGCGGGAGAGGTGCTGGCGGTGCTGGCGGAGCTCGAAGCGTCGGGGGACGATCGGTGAGCCCCCCCGCCGCCGGTCCCAGCCCTGGGCCCGCACCCGCCAGCCCCGGGGCACCCCTTAGGATCGCCAACTGCTCCGGCTTCTACGGCGACCGGCTGGCGGCGGCGCGGGAGATGGTGGAGGGCGGCCCCATCGACGTCCTGACCGGCGACTACCTGGCGGAGCTCACCATGCTCATCCTCTGGAAGTCGCGACGGCGGGACCCCGCCGCCGGCTACGCCACCACCTTCCTGCGCCAGATGGAGGAGGTGATGGGGACCTGCCTGGACCGGGGCATCCGTGTGGTGACCAACGCGGGCGGCCTCAACCCGGCGGGGCTCGCGGAGCGCCTGCGGCTGCTCGCTGCCCAGCTCGGCCTCGCGCCCCGCGTGGCCCACGTGGAGGGGGACGACCTCCTCTCCCGGCTGCCCGCCCTGGAGGCGGCCGGCCACCACCTCCTGCATCTCGACACCGGCCGGCCCCTGGCGGCCGATGGCCGACGGCCGGTGACCGCCAACGCCTACCTCGGCGCCTTCGGGATCGCGGCGGCCCTGGCCGGCGGAGCCGACATCGTCGTCTGCCCGCGCGTCACCGACGCCTCCCTGGTCGTCGGCCCGGCCGCCTGGCGCTTCGGCTGGGCGCGTGACGACTGGGACGCCCTGGCCGGGGCGGTGGTGGCCGGGCACGTCCTCGAGTGCGGCGCCCAGGCCACCGGGGGCAACTACCCCTTCTTCACCGAGGTGCCGGGGCTGGAGCGCCCCGGCTTCCCGGTCGCGGAGCTCCACCCGGACGGCTCGGCGGTCATCGCCAAGCACCCCGGCACCGGCGGGCAGGTGTCGGTGGACACGGTGACGGCCCAGCTGCTCTACGAGATCGACGGCCCGCGCTACGCCAACCCGGACGTGGTGGCCCGTTTCGACACCGTCGAGCTCGAGTCCGTGGGACCCGACCGGGTCCGGATCTCCGGGGTGCGCGGCGAGCCGGCCTCCGGCTGGCTCAAGGTCGGGCTCACCCTGCTGGGCGGCTACCGCAACACCGTGTCGTTCGTCCTCACCGGCCTCGAGGTGGAGGCCAAGGCCGCCCTGGCCCGGCGCACGCTCTTCGCGCTGCTCGGCGGGGAGGAGCGCTTCGCCGCCGTGGACGCGCGGCTGCTCCGCACCGACAAGCCCGACGCCGCCCGCAACGAGGAGGCCAGCGCCGAGCTGCGGATCACGGTCTCCGACCCCGACCCGGCCCGGGTCGGCCGCGCCTTCTCCGCCGCCGCCACCGAGATGGCCCTGGCCAGCTACCCCGGCCTCTACGTGACCTCCCCGCCGGGGCCGGAGTCGGCCTTCGGGGTCTTCTGGCCCGCCCTGGTGCCAGGGGAGCTGGTGGCGGAGGTGGTGGTCCACCACGACGGGCGCCGGGAGCCCGTCGCTCGGGCGCCGGCCCCGGCGCGGCCGGCCCGGCGGCTCCCGGACCCGGGGGCCGGGGCCGCG
>JAKABB010000159.1 GCA_021802045.1 bacterium | reverse complement strand
CATGAGCCCCTATGCGCTGGACCTTGCCGAGATCCGCGTGGAGGATGCGGCGCTCGTCGGAGGCAAGGGCGCCAACCTGGCGGAGCTGTCGCGGATCGACGGGCTGCGCGTCCCCCGCGGATTCTGCGTGACCACGGAGGCCTACCGCCGGACCATCGCCCGGGCCCCGGGCCTGGATGCGCTGCTGGGGCGACTCGGCCTCGTCCGCGGCGACGACCGCCCGGGCATCGCCGCCCTCTGCGCCCGGATCCGGTCCGCGATCGAGGAGGCGCCCATAGCGCCGGATATCGCCGGGGCCATTTTCGGGCACCTGGAGCGCCTGGATTCGGCGGCGGGATGCGCGGTGCGTTCCAGCGCCACGGCCGAGGATCTGCCGACGGCCTCGTTTGCCGGCCAGCAGGACACCTATCTCAATATCCGCGGCCGGGACGCGATCCTCCGGCACGTCAGCCGATGCTGGGCGTCGCTCTTCACGGATCGCGCGGTCATCTACCGCATCGAGAACGGCTTCGCCCACGACCGGGTGCAGCTCTCCGTCGTCATCCAGGAGATGGTCTTTCCCGAGGCGGCCGGCATCCTGTTCACCGCGGACCCCGTCACCTCGAACCGGAGGATCGTCTCGATCGACGCCAGCCCGGGACTGGGCGAGGCGCTGGTCTCCGGCGTGGTGGATGCCGACCTCTACCGGGTCCAGGACGGCAGGATCGTGACCCGCCGCATCGCGGCGAAGGCGTTGGCCATCCGCGCCGCCGCCGACGGCGGGACACGGCGGGACCCCATCCCCGCCGAGCGGCAGAGCATCCCGACGCTCACCGACCCGCAGATTCTGGACCTCGCGGGCACCGGCCGGAGGATCGAGGCGCATTTCGGATGCCCCCAGGACATCGAGTGGTGTCTCCGGGACGGCGCCATCCACATCGTGCAGAGCCGCCCCATCACCACCCTCTATCCCGTTCCCCCGCGAAGCGACGGCCACGCCCACGTCTACATGTCCCGTCTTCCGCACATCTCGCGGAGAATATCGCCCCCCACTCCCGGGGGCGGGTCAGGGCTTGGCGGAGAACGGTGGGACAACGGGGTGGACGCCCGAGGCGGGCGACGGCGCGGGACGACGGGGATAGGGTGGCGCGGGGAGCGGGCGCTGTCAAGCCCCCGGGATGGGGTGACGCGCTCGTCGGGGGGACGGGGTCAGACGGGGTCATCCGCCTCTTGACGGCACTGGACAGGGCCGGGTCGGGGCTGCTATCCTGCACAGCATGAGCACGGCCAGCACGGTTCGACCACGGGGGACGCTGCGCTACTGCGGCCGCGACTTCACGCCAGACGAGTTGGAGACCATCCGGCGCATCGCCGATGACCCGCACCAGCCCACCCGCACCGAGATCGCCCGCGCGGTCTGTGCGGCGTTGGACTGGCGGAAGGCCGACGCGCTCAAGGTGATGTCCTGCACCGTGGCCCTGCACCGCATGGAGGCCCACGGCGTGATCTGGCTCCCCCTGCCCACCCGCGAACGCATCGCTCCACGCCGTCCCGCCTGGACTTCCGCCACCGACCCGGGGCCTCGACTGCACTGCACGTTGCGGGAACTGGGGCCGGTACGCCTGGAACAGGTTCAGGGACCGGCGGCCGCCGCTCTGTGGAATGAGTTGATGGCCCGCCATCACTACCGCGGGATGGTCGTGCTGCCGGGGGCCCAGCTCCGCTACTTCGCCTACGCGGGGGACCGCCTCCTCGCCGGCTGTGGCTTCGGCGCGGCCGCCTGGAGGCTCGCTCCCCGGGACCGCTTCATCGGCTGGACCCCCGCCGAGCGCGAGGCCCACCTGCCGCTGGTGGTCGACCTGCACCGCTTCCTCATCTGCCCATGGATCTCTGTGCCGGGACTCGCCTCGCACCTGCTGGGCCGCCTCGCCCGGCTGCTGCCCCGCGCCTGGAACGACCGCTACCGCGTGACGCCGGTCCTGCTGGAGTCGTTCACCGAGCAGGACCGCTTCGCCGGCACCTGCTTTCGCGCCGCCAACTGGCGGCCCTGCGGCCAGACTCAGGGCCGCGGCCGCATGGACCGCGCCTGCCGCGGCGGCCAGCCCGTCAAGGCCGTCTGGCTCTATCCCCTCGCGCGCGACTTCCGCAGCCGATTGACCGACGGGCGTCTCACCGCGGCGGTGGGCGGCCATGGCTGAGCCCTTCCGCTTGGAGACCGAGCGCCTCGGCGCCCTGCCGCTACTGCAGCACTTCCTGGATCGCCTGGGTATCGACCGCTTCCTGGCACGCCGCCTGCCCCCGGGGGACGCCTCCGTCCAACTGGCCCCCGCGGCCGTCCTGGGCCTGCTGCTACGCAGCCTCTGCCTGCAGCACGAGCCGATCTACGCCCTCGCCGACTGGGCCGCCCCCTACGCTCCCCGCCTCACCGGTCTCGCCCAACCGGGGCTGCTGAATGATGATCGGGTGGGCCGTGCCCTGGAGCAACTCTTCGACGCCGACCGCGCCGCGCTGCTCACCGAGGTCGTCGTCGCCATGATCCCCGCCTTCCAGCTCAACTGCGACCAGCTGCACAACGACTCCACCACGATCACCTTCAGCGGGGCCTATGCGGACGCCGACGGCCAGCCTCGGGGCGGCAAGCCGACGCCCGTCATCACCCGCGGGCACAACAAGGACCATCGCCCTGACCTCAAGCAGCTGCTCTGGATCCTGACGGTCACCGCCGACGGGGCCGTGCCCCTCGTCCACCGCACCGCGCCCGGCAACACCCCCGACGATCCCACCCACATCCCAACCTGGGACGCCCTCGTCCAGCTCCTCGGGCGATCGGACTTCCTTTACGTCGCGGACAGCAAGCTCTGCTGCGCAGAGGCCATGCACCACATCGACGCCGGAGGCGGCCGCTTTCTCACCGTCCTGCCCCGCACCCGGCGCGAGGACGCAGAGTTCCGCACCTGGATCGCCACCCATGCCCCCGACTGGACGCAGGTCGATCGCCAGCCCGGCCGTCGCCGGGGAGATCCCGACCACGTCTGGACCGCCTTCCCCTGGCCCTCGCCCTGCGCCGACGGCTACCGGCTCTGCTGGTTCCGCTCCTCGCAGAAGGCCCTGTTCGACGCCGAGCGCCGCGCCGAGCGCCTCCACCGCGCCCAAGCCGAGCTCACCGATCTCGCCGCCCGCCTCGCCGGGCCCCGCACCCGGTTCCGCGACCGCCCGGCCGTCGAGGCCGCCGTGCAGGCCATCCTGGAGAAGACCGAGACCACCGGACGGATCACCTACACCGTCGCGACCCGCGACGAGGAGTCCTTCCGCCAGGAGAAGCGCGGCCGCCCCGGCGCCCAGACCCGCTACCGCCGCGTCGTCCGCTCCCGCCACGAACTCTCCTTCGCCGTCGACGCCGACGCGGTCCGCGCCGAGGCGGCTTCCGACGGCTGCTTCCCGCTGATCACCAACGACCGCACGCTCACGCCAGCGCAACTGCTCGCCGCGTACAAGTACCAGCCCCAGTTGGAGCAGCGGCACGCCGAACTGAAGGGCCCCATGGAGGTGGCCCCCGTCTACCTCCAGAACGCCGCCCGCATCGAGGCCCTGTTCTGCCTCGAGTTCCTCGCCCTGCTCGTCCGCGCCCTGATCGAGCGCGAGATCCGCCTGGCCATGCAGCGCCGCGGCATCAAGGAGATATCTCTCTATCCCGAGGAGCGGGGCTCCGCCGCGCCCACCGCCACGCGCGTCCTGGGCATCTTCACCGACGTCTGCCGCCACCGCCTCTTCCAGGACGATCGCCTCGTCCAGGTCTTCCCCCCGCAGCTCACGCCCCTCCAAGCCCAGGTCCTTGAACTCCTCGGCATCCCCTCCTCCGCCTACACCGCCCCCGACTGAGCCCTGCCAGCCAC
The DNA here is from genome assembly GCA_021802045.1 of bacterium. Lineage (GTDB taxonomy): Bacteria > Chloroflexota > Dormibacteria > Aeolococcales > Bog-877 > JAKABB01. Next base: position 148 of record JAKABB010000159.1, on the reverse strand, counting down.
CCCCCCGACGTGGGGGGCGATATTCTCCGCGAGATGTGCGGAAAGTGGGGTTTACCTTCATCATAACCCCGACATCCTGCGCGGACTCGATGTCGCATTCTTCTCCAACGAGCGCCTTGCTCGAATCAGCGATCGCCGGGGATTCCCC
>JAKABB010000158.1 GCA_021802045.1 bacterium | reverse complement strand
CGCGGCCCACCACCCCGGGGTGGCCGCTCGCGGTGCGCGGCGGCGCCACCGGCCCGGTCGCACGCGCCCGGCCGGGGCGGGCTCGGCCCCTCTCCCTGGACCGCATCTGCCACCTCCCGTGCCCCCGGGCCCCCCGGTCCGGGGCCGTCGGGGCTTCCGCCATCACCCGCTGGGGCCGGCGGGCCCCCGCATCCCGGCCCGCTCGGCGCCGCTGGTGGGAAGCCCGCGACGCCCAGGCCCGCGACCACACCGTGCCCGCGACGGCCATTGACAACGCCCAACCTTGGGCAGAAGATCCCTCGTGCGATCCGGCGGCATCGGGAAGGTGGGGGGGACGACCTCCGAAACAGTGATGAGTGGAGCGGCGCCGAGGCCGGAGCGGCGTCGGGCTCGCCGGGCCGGTCGGGCACCCATCGCGGCCGCCCTGGCCGCCACGATCTGGTTTGCGACGTCCACGGTCGTGGCATCGGGCAGCGCCGTCCCGACGTCCTCCGGAGGGGGGACGGCCGCAGCGCCGGTGCGGGTGGGCGCCGTCCCGGTCCTGCCGGCCGGGGCCAGGGCCATCGGCCCGCTGCCGGCTGCGACCAGGCTGCGGATCGACGTCGTGCTCCAACCCCGTGATCCGGCGGCCCTGGCCCGATTCGCGACCGAGGTGTCGACGCCGGGATCGCCCTTGTTTCGGCACTACCTGGCCCCCGGCCAGTTTCCCAGGGTCTTCGGGCCAACCGCCACCGCCATCGCGGCCGTCGGGGCCGCCCTGCGGGGCCGGGGCCTGGTCCCGGGCCCCCTGTCGGCCAACCACCTGGTCATCCCCGTCACCACCACGGCGGGGGCGGCCGAATCCGCCTTCAGCCTGCAGCTGCGCCAGTACCTGCTGCCCAGCGGACGGGTGGCCTTCGCCAACACCCTGGCCCCCAGCGTGCCGGCGGCGGTCGCCGGCGACGTCCAGGCCGTGGTCGGCCTGGACACCCTGGCCCGGGAACACCCCGCCAGCGGCGGCGCCCGACCGTCCGCCGCCCAGCCCGGCCCGCAAGTGGGCGCGTGGCCGAACGCGGGCGGACCGATGCCCTGCACCCTGGCCACCGACACCGGAGCGGCGACCGCGAACGAGCTGGCCAGCGCCTACGGCTTCACCGGCCTCTACGCCGCCGGCGACCTGGGGGCCGGCCAGACCGTGGCCCTGTTCGAGCTGGCCAGCTACCAGGGGAGCGACGTCGCCACCTACCAGAGCTGCTACGGCACCAGCACCAGCATCACCAACGTGTCGGTGGATGGGGGCGCCGGGGGCGTCGGCAGCGGCACCCTGGAGGCCACCACCGACATCGAGGACGTGATCGGGCTGGCCCCCCGGGCCGCCCTCGACGTCTACGAGGCCCCCAACAGCTCGACCGGCGTGGTCGACAACTTCAACGCCATCGTCAACGCTGACACGGCCAAGGTGATCAGCGACAGCTGGGGCCTGTGCGAGAGCCTGCTCGGCAGCGGGGTCGCCAGCTCCGAGAACACCCTATTCCAGCAGGCGGCGTCCCAGGGCCAGACCGTCCTGGTGGCGGTCGGCGACCACGGCTCCTCCGGCTGCTACCAGGCCAACTCCTCGACCGCCCTGGCCGTCGAGGACCCGGCCAGCCAGCCGTACGCCACCGCGGTCGGCGGCACCGAGTTCACGTCCAAGACCTTCACCCCACCCCCTCCGGAGGTGGTGTGGTACCACGAACCCACGAACAGCATGGGCGGGGGCGGAGGCATCTCCACCCTGTGGCCCATGCCCTCGTGGCAGGCCGGGCCGGGGGTGGTGAGCGGCTACAGCAGCGGCGGGCCCTGCGGCTTGAGCAGCGGCTACTGCCGCCAGGTGCCCGACGTCTCGGCGCTGGCCGGCAGCCCCTACTACGCCTTCTACTGCACCGCCGGGGACTGCTCCACCGTGGGCGGCTGGGGCTACTTCTGGGGGACCAGCTTCGCGACGCCGCTGTGGGCGGCGCTGGTGGCGCTGACCAACGCCAGCTGCTCCACGGCCCCCCCGGTCGGCTTCCTGAACCCGCGGCTCTACCCGCTGGCGGCCTCCGCTGCCCCGCCCTTCCACGACGTCACCAGCGGGGACAACGACGTGTTCGGCACCAACGGCGGCGACTACCCGGCCACATCCCGCTATGACATGGCGTCGGGCCTGGGCACGCCGATCGCCACCGGCGGCTCCTCCCCCGGCCTGGCCTCCATGCTCTGCTCGCTGTCCGCCGGGGGCCCGATCGTCACCAGCGTCGCTCCCAGGGTGGGGGCCACGGCCGGCGGCACCTCCGTGACCATCACCGGCTTCGACTTCCTCGGGACGACGGTGGTCGACTTCGGCGCCACCGCCGCCACCGGGGTCACGGTGGTGTCCGCGACCCAGATCACCGCCGTCAGCCCGGCGGAGGCGGCCGGGACCGTCAACGTCACGGTGAGGACGGCGACCGGTGTCTCGGCGACCTCTCCCGCGGACCGATTCACCTACCTGGCGCCCCCGCCGCCGCCGACAGTGACCGGGGTGACCCCGGGCTCGGGCGGGACCGGGGGCGGGGGCACGGTGACCGTGACCGGCACCAACTTCGTGGGCGGGGGCACCACGGTGACCTTCGGCGGGGCGGCGGCCAGCAACGTGGTGGTGCAGTCGGCGGCCCAGCTGACGGCGACGGTGCCGGCCCACGCGGCGGGGCCGGTGGCGGTGACGGCCACGACGGCGGGCGGGACCAGCACCCAGAGCTACGCCCAGTACCTCTACCTGACCCACCCCAGCGGGGAGGCCTACATGGCGCTGCCGCCGTACCGGATCCTGGACACCCGGCAGACGCACGACCTGGGGCCCGGGGGCAGCCTGACCCTGCAGGTGACGGGGACCGGCTCCGGCAGCGACGCGGTGCCGGCGGGGGCGGTGGCGGCGGTGCTGAACGTGACGGTGACGCAGGGGACGCGGGCGGGGGTGCTGACGGTGTACCCGGCGGGGCTGGGCTCGCCGCCGACCTCGAACCTGAACTGGGTGAAGGGGGAGACGGTGCCCAACCTGGTGACGGTGCCGCTGAGCCCCGGGGGGGCGGTGGGGATCGTCAACCGCTCGGCGGGGGCGGTGGACGTGGTGGTGGACGTGGAGGGGTACTACGCGGCGCCGGTTTCGGGGGCGGGGCAGTACGCGGCGCTGCCGCCGGCGCGGATCCTGGACACCCGGTACGGGACCGGCGGGATCATGGGGCCGATCGCCGGGGGGCAGACGATCGCGGTCCAGGTGACCGGGCGGGGCGGGGTGCCGGCCAGCGGGGTGGCGGCGGTGGTGCTGAACGTGACGGTGACCCAGACGACGCGCTCGGGATTCCTGACGGCGTACCCGGTGGGGGTGGCGCGACCGACGGCGTCGAACGTGAACTGGGTCAAGGGGGAGACGGTGGCCAACCGGGTGATGGTGCCGGTGGGGACCAACGGACAGGTGGCGCTGTACAACTCGTACGGGGACACCCAGATGGTGGTGGACGTGAGCGGGTACCTGACGACGCAGGCGGTGGCGGCGGGGACGGACGGGCTGTTCGTGCCGGTGGCGCCGCACCGGCTGCTGGACACGCGGGTGACGCACCAGACGCTGGGGCCGGGGCAGGTGCTGACGGTGCCGGTGGCAGGCCAGGCCGGGGTGCCGGCGAGTGGGGCCACGGCGGCGGTGATGAACGTGACGGTGACCGACACCACGACGGCGGGGTACCTGACGGTGTACCCGGCGGGGGTGCCGCGGCCGACGGCCTCGGACATCAACTGGGTGAAGGGGGAGACGGTGCCGAACATGGCGGTGCCGCGGCTGGGGAGCGGAGGGGCGATCGCCGTGTACAACTCCTATGGCCACACTGACGTGGTCATCGACGTCGTCGGCTGGTTCAGCTGAGGCGTGAAGCCCCGCGGCGGCCGCTGCCATCGCGCTGCGGGGAGGCGGAGCCTTCGGCTCGCCTGCGCCGGGCCGGACCGGCCGGGCCGGGGGTGGGGCCCGGCCTGGCCGCGGAGCCCGTGGGCGCGCCGTCGTCCCGGGTGGCGGT
>JAKABB010000157.1 GCA_021802045.1 bacterium | reverse complement strand
AGGCCTATGTGGACCACGGCAGCATTTTTATCTCAAGGCACTTCCGCCGCGTCTGCGCGGACCTCGCGGTGGGGCTCATCTATGCACGGAGCCCGTGGGCCAAGGGCGTTGCTGCATACTGCACCTCTTCCCGACGTTCAGGGAACAGACTTCGCCAGCGCGTCAGGAGCGCGGTATCCGGGCCTTGCGGGGTGGGGTTGGCGGACGGCCCGAGAAGTCCTTCCCCGGATCGTGGTCGAGCAACCAGATGGCGTCGGCGTAGGGTGCCGCCCGGTCTTCGTCCATGCGGGTGCCCCAATGATGCCAGAGACGTTCGCACTCTTGGATGGCCAGCTCCGCGATGAGATCGGCCTGCGACCGGCGGGCGCCGCGTATCGCCTCGAGACAGGCGAGTTCCCCGTCGGAGAGTCGGACGTTGAGCTGTCGTGCGCGAGCCATGTGATGGCCTCCCGTCATCCCCTATTGTATAGCGCGTGCTATACAATAGGGGAGTGCTCCTTTATCGCGCTGGACGGCGCATGGGACGGTGCTGGGCGTCGCCTGGATATCGGCGGGTCGGAAGAGGAAATGGCGCTTGGTGCATGGCACCGGGGGCAGGAGGCCTCGCCGGCGCCAGATGTGCATGGTGGTCTTGCAGACGCCCAAGCGGTGGAGCGCAAGCGAGCCCCATGATGGCCTCCCGTCGGCCCCTGTTGTATAGCGATCAGCTATACAACAGGGGTGTGCGACTTTGGCGCCGGACCGTGCCTGGGGCGGTGCTGGGCCATCGCCTGGATATCGGCGGGTCGGAAGAGGAAATGGCGCTTGGTGCATGGCACCGCGGGCAGGAGGCCTCGCCGGCGCCAGATGTGCACGGTGGTCTCGCAGACGCCCAGCGCTGCTGCCGCCTCCTGCAGCGTCAGCAGGCCGTAGGTGCGCAGGCGACTGGAGCGGTCAGCCAGGTGGTGCGTGGTGCGGAGGTACGCGATGCCGTGCTGGGTGAAGGCGGCGCCGCCGTACGCATGCAGGCCGCGTGCGTTGAGTTCCGCCGCCACCTGGGCGTCGGTGTGGGTATCCAGGAGCCGGTCCACCAGTTGGACGACCTCGGCCTCGGTCTTGCGCTGTTGCCAGGCCGGCAGGGACAGCGGCAACTGCAGGCAGCGGCTGGCCCCACCCTTGAAGCGAATCTGGGCGGTGATCTGTTCGCCTCGCACGAGCGTCACATCATCTAGGATCAGGTGCACCATGCGCTTGCGGTCGCGGGCCGTCGTATGCGGGTCGTTCCAGAGGCGGGGGAAGTCCGTGGCCAGGGCGAGAACCTCCGACCGGCGCTGCTCATCGAGCACGAGTGTGTCCTGGGTGCGGGCGCGCTCGTAGCCCTCCTGCGCGGCGGCGAGTTCGCGCAACGCGGCGTTCCAGTCCGCCTCTAGCGTCTCGGCCACCAGCCGATTGTCCGGATCGACCTGCAGGTAGCGGCGCTTGGCAAGATCCGCCTCATAGCGTGCCCGGTCCACCTGCTGGCGGAGCCGGTCCGCCTCATCGGCACGCGCAGCCAGCTCCTGCTGCACCGCGAGTGCCGCGTCCAGGGCCAGCGGCGTCACGGCCTCGACCAGCACGGCGCCGATGGCAGCGTCGAGCCCGCCTCCCGGGATGGACTGGCAGAGGGGGCCCGCGCCTTCGACCTTCTCGCGCTGGCAGACGTAGTCCGGAACCGCGCCCCCCCGGCGCTGGTGGTAGCGCACGGTCATGCGGCTGCCGCACCGGCCGCATACGGCCAAGCCCTGCAGCATGGCGCCGCCTTCGCGCGGAGGGCTCTTGCGGCGCTCGCGCCCGTGGGCCTGGGCGTTGGCCGCGAGGCGGCGGAGGTTGTCTTGGAACTCCTCCCAGGTGACGTATCCCGCATGGGCGCCGGGCAGGCAGGCCAGCCATTGCTCGGGCGGCACCTGGTCGACGCGGTGGCCGCCGCCGACGGCCTTGTGCCAGCGCGTCCGGCCAAAGAAGAAGGCGCCGGCGTAGCGCGGGTTGTGCAGGCTGTGCAGCACCGTGCTGTGCAGCAGCGGCCCCCAGACCAGTTCGCCTTTGTGGGGCCCGCGCTTCATCCGCCGGGGAAAGAGGATGTGCTGGGAACGGAACTCGCGCACCGTCCGCCACGCCGATCCGGTCCGGCGAAACGAGGCGAAGAGGAGCCGGATCGCCTCCTGGACCTGCTGGTCGGGGTCGAGCAGCACCCGGTCGCCAGGACCGTAGACGAACCCGATGGGGAGGGGGGTCTTGAGTTCGCCCCGGCGCGCTTTGTTGATCAGTCCCCCGCGCAGCCGCGCCCGCAGCACGTGGAGCTCAGCTTCCGACATTGTCCCCTTGAGCCCGAGGAGCAGGCGGTCATTGAACTGGGTGGGGTCGTAGACCCCGTCCTCGTCCAGGATCAGGGTCTCGGTCAGGGCGCAGATTTCCAGCAGGCGCTGCCAGTCCACCGAGCTGCGGGCGAGGCGGGAAACCTCCAGGCCGAGCACGATCCCGACCCGGCCCAGGCCCACCTCGGCCACGAGTCGCTGGAATCCCTCGCGGTCCACCGCGGAGGCGCCGGACTGGCCCAGGTCGCTGTCGACGACCACCACACGTTCGGGCGACCAGCCCAGGGCCACGGCCCGCTCGCGGAGCGCATACTGGCGCTTGGTGCTCTCCGCATTCTCGATGACCTGGCGCAGCGTGCTCTGGCGCACATAGAGATAGGCGTCGCGCTTGAGATGGTCGGCCCTCACCTTCTGATGCGCTTCGGCGAGCATCTCCTCACCCCCCGAGGACCTTCAGGGCCATTCCGGCCAGGACCAGGGCCGCATCCACCCGGACCGCCGCGGCGAGGTCGATCGGCGCCCCGGAACCAGCCGCGGCTCGCGCCTCGGGCGGGGGTCCCTGACGCCAGGCCTCCAGCCACTCGGGCAACCCGCGACGCTGCAGCAGGGTGATCCCTTGGGGCAAGACCCCGCCGCGCGCGCCGCAGGCATAGGCGCGCGCCTCCTCGTAGCGTTGCGTCAGCGCCTGCGGCTCGCCCCACCCTAATCCTGCGTCGGGCGCCCCCTTTTTTGCCGCTGTGCGAGGCGGCGTTCGATGCTGCGCGGGTGCACGGACAACCCCAGGCGCGCTTTGAGCCTGTCGGCCAGGTCGGCGGGAGACAGATGGGGCTCGGACTGCCGCATGTTCTCCAGAACGGCGATGACCTCCGGCGTGAGTTTGTGCGCCCGCCGCGGTCCAGGCCGCTGAGGGAGCAGGCCGGGCAGCCCGTTGGCGTCGAAGGCGGCCTGGGCCTGATAGAAGGCGGGGCGAGAGAAACCGAACGCGGCGGAGGCTCGGCTGGCGGCTTGGCCGTCGACCCGCACGCGGCGGAGCATTTCGTACTTGACCTGCACCAGATCCCGCGCGTCCAGGAAGGGTGCGCCGGCCACAAAGGTCGGGTCGGTGACCCTCTCGGGTCGGGGGTTGAGGGCGTGCTGGCTCTGGAGTGCGGCACCCTTGCCGTCGTCGGAAGGCTTCGCCACGGGCATCGCCGGCCTCCCCAGAGGGGTGATATGCTGATTATGCCGCCAATTGTGGCCATGTCAAGCCCCGTCTGCGGCCATGCCCTGGATTGCGTTGCACACACTATCCGTATCAGCTCGGGGGCTGGCGCATGCCCAACCCCCTTCCCCGGCATAATCAACGTTACAGTCACGGCGTAATCCCCTTTACATCCCCGGCCCCTTCCCGCTCTTCCCGCTCTCCCCGCCCCTTGGCTTCCTGCCCGCCCAGATCACGCACCAGCGCGCACAGGGCGATCAGGTCCTCGAGGCGGAACAGGGAGCGTCCCGCCGCCACCACCACGAACGGGTCCTGCATGGCCACGCTGGTCCATCCCGTGGGCATGGACCGCAGCTGCCCTCCCGCGTCACGGAAGAACACCCGGTCCTCGCCCCAGGCCTGACCCTGGCTGATGAGGTCGAACTGCTGGCCGCTCAGGGGATGGTGGGGGTGCACGACCCGGAACGCGCCTCTCGCAACGTCACCATCGGGTGCAATCGACGACTTTGTCCAAAGAGCAAGCA
>JAKABB010000156.1 GCA_021802045.1 bacterium | reverse complement strand
GGAGGTCCTGCTGGAGCCGCTCCAGGGTGCCCGCGCGGCGGGCTTCGCTGAGCCGGAGCACGAGGTCGGTGACCGTGAAGAAGCGGACGGCGTACCCCTGCTCACAGGCGTGGACGCCCAAGGCCGTCGCCAAGTGGCTTTTACCGGTTCCCACGGCGCCGTAGAGCACGAGATTCCGAGCGGTCGCGAGGTAGGCGCCGGTCTCCAGGTCGGCCCAGGTGAGGGTCGACGGGAGGTGCACCCCGCTCCGGTCGTAGCCGTCCAGGGTCTTGAGGACGGGGAAGCCGGCCCGATTGAGCAGCCGCGTGCGGCGCTGGGTCTCCCGGTGGGCCAGTTCCGCTTCCAACACCGTGACCAGGAACGCTTCGTGGCCCGGCCGGGCCTGCTCACACAGGGTCACGGCCTGCTGGCTCAGGGACAGCCGCCGGCAGGCGGCGGCGACCCGTTGGCGGCGGGCCAGCCGTTCGGGAGGCGACACGAGCATTACGTCACCCCCCGGGTGAGCAGTGTGTCATACGCCGCCAAGTCCGGTCCGGGATCGGCCGGCCGGTCCGGGCCCCAGGTGGCCAGGCGGGCCGCCACGATGGCGGCGTCCGCGCGCACGTTGCGCCCGCGGGCGACCGCGTCGGTGAGTGCCTGGAGCGCGATGGCCGCGCCGTACTGGCCTTGCAGAGTGGCCCAGGTCCGGAGGATGGCACGGAGCTCGTCGCGCGCATAGGTGTCGAGGCGGGTGCGGAGATCGGCCGGGGCCTCCTCCCGGACGGCGCTGTTGCCCCAGGCTCCGGGGTTCTGGGCCAGGCGGGCGAGTTGGGTGCGAGGATCCACGCTGTCGGTGCGCCGGGATCCGAAGCGGCGGCGATGGGTGGCCACCACCGTGCCGTCCGGGGCCAAGGCGACCACCGTATACGCCCCGACCTGCACGATGACCGTCTGCCGGGTATATTCCGGGGCGGTCGAGTCGTAGTGGGCCCCGTCCCACCCGAATTTCCCGTACCCGTCAGTTCGCACCGCCACATACCGGACGGGATCGAAACGCGCCCGGGGCAACGGCCCGAGGGCCGCCTGGTCGTCCCGGACGAGGGTCGCCAGGGGCGTGTGTTTCTTGTAGTGGGGCCGATGCCAATCGGCCTCGCATCGCGCGAGCAGCGCCTGATTGAACGCCGGCAGGTCCGCGACATCGGGTCGGGGCACCAGGAGGTGGCGGCGGAGATAGCCGACCTTGTTTTCCACGTGGCCTTTCTCGTAGCCGCTGTAGGGATTGCACAGGGTGACCGTGAAGCCATCGTGCGCCTGAAAGCGCTGGAAGAGATCCGTCAGGCGGACCGCCCCCGCCACTTTCCGGCCCACGGCCGAGGCGTTGTCGAAGATCAGCCGCGGGGGCACCCCCCCGAGGCGCTCGAACACCGCTTGCAGCCCCGTGAGCAGACACTCCGCCGTCTCGCCCCCAAACAGCTGCAGGTACCCCGCATTGCTGTGAGGGAAGCTCACGGTAAGATACTTGCAAGTCTGTGGGACCCCGTCCATCACCGCCTCGGCGGTGCCGAAGTCCACCTGACACTCCCCGGGATGCCACACCAGCTCCAGGGTGCCCGTGGTCGGGGCGGGGGTTCGCAGACTTTTCACGTACCGCTGGACCAACGCGTACGACCCCGCAAACTCCGGGTACTCGCCCCGCAGGCGTTCGAGGATGCGTTGCGCGGTGTGATGCTGCTTGTGGAACGTGCGGGCATCGTCGGCCAGCCATTGTTGAATCACGGCGTGATACGGATCCAGTTTCGACGGGCCGGGAGGCCGCACGGGCGGCGGGGGCGGCGAGAAATCGTCCTGAGCCCAGTACTTCCGGACGGTCTTGCGATCGAGGTCGAGGCGGGCCGCAATGGCGCTGGGGCCGAAGCCTTGGTGCTGCAACGCTTTGATCTCGGTTTGCTGAGCCATGTCAATCATAACCCCCTGACGATCCTCCTTTGCGGTGCCACCAGGCGCACCTGGCTCCACCTTACGGGAGGATCCTCGTATTCCCAGACCCGTGATGAAAGTGGGGAAATCCTCATGATGAAAATGGGGAAATCCCTTTGATGAATCTGGGTATTTTGAGGTTACGTTTAACACCGCGGGCCGCGTGGTCGTCGATGTCCTCCGGGGCGGCGGCGAGGCGCAGACGCGCCTCCCGCAGCCGGCGGTGGAGCCGATGATTTTGGCGGCTGAGCCACTCCGCTTCCACCCGCAGCGTCAGCCGGTCGTCGAACGGCAGATCGGCCACCGTGGGATCCTGCTGTTGCTGCTGCCAGGCGTCGGCGAAGGCCGGTAAGCGGAGCTGACGGAGCCGGTCGAGCGTCGGATGGGTCAACATGGTCGAGGTGCCTCCCGTTACTGGTAATAGGTCGGGCCGCGGAGATTGTCGTGGGGTGGCGTGACCGCCGGAGACGGGTCCTCGGCGGCTTGCTGGGCCAGCGCGGCCACCGCGCGGTAGGTCCCGAGATCGGCCGCGACGGCCTGTGCGGCGGCAGCTTCCAGCGCGGCGACCCCCGGGTTCCGCGCCCGCCGGAGCATCCCGAAGGCGGTGCGATAGGCCTGTTCGGGATGTTTCTGGTGGGCCAAGACGGCCGGGATGAGCGCATGGGTCTGCGGTCCCATCCGGGCCGCCCACCGCTCGAAGCGGGCCGGACTCCCGTCCTGGTACCGGCGGTGGTGCGGCGGCCGATGGCCCGGGGTCGTGGACGCCGCCCCTTTCTGGGTGAGCCGCGGAGGGGCCGCGACCCGCAGATGCTGGTGGAAGATGTCCACCGCCGTGGCACTGAGGCGAACGTCCACCCGCTGCCCCACGAGGCGGTGTGGGACGCGGTAGTACCGACGGTCGACCTCCACATGGTCGTCGGGATGCACCGTGGCCCACCGCCACGTGCCGACCTCAAAGGGGCGCGGCGGGAGGGGTTTCAGCGCGGGCCGTTCCTCGGCGAGGAGCGTCGCGCGGGACCCCTCCTTCTTCGGAAAGGGCCGGGCGTTGAGCACGGGCAGGAGGTCGGCGACGGCCGCCTGCGCCTCAGCCAACCGGCCGAAGTGCCGTTTGCGCAGCACCGCCAAGATCCACCGCTCGACGAGCTACACGCCCTGCTCGACGGAGGCCTTGTCTTGGGGCCGGCGCACCCGCGCGGGCACGACAACGGTCCCGTAGTACTCGGCACATTCCTGATAGCTGGCTGGCAACACGGGTTCATAGGGATGCGGGTGCGTGACCCCCGCTTTCAGATTGTCGGGCACGAGCCGAGCCGGGACGCCGCCCCAGGCGCCGAAGGCAGGCACATGCCCCGCCACCCAGGACGCGACCGCCTGGTCGGGCTGGACCTCGGCGTACACCGCCTGGCTGTAGCCCAGGACAGCGACGAAGACGTGAGCCGCCGTCACCGCGCCGGTGTCCCGATCCGTCATCGGAAGGGTGGCGCCGGCGTAGTCGAAGAAGGCTACCTCCCCGGACGCGTAATGTTGCCGGAGCGCCACCGCTGGTCGGGCACACAGAACTGGGAGTACCCCAGCCCCTCGGGATGGGCCTGGCGGTACTCTACCCAGGCGAGCTCGAGCGTCATGCCCTTGTGGTGGCGGAGATCGGTATGGATCGCCGGCCCGTCGGGCTCTGGGCGCCGTCGCGGCCGGACTTGGTTTCCGGGATACAGGGCCTGGTCGAGCCGGGTGTCGTCCCACGCCGGCGGCAGGGGCCATGGAATCTGCGCGCGCTGGGCGCGCCCCACGAGGTCGGCCCCGGTGGAGTGATGGAGTCCGAGGCTGCGGGCGATTTCCCGCCCGCTCAGCCCGAGATCGTACGGGAGCCGTAGGACCTCCCGAATCTGGCGCATAGGAATCCTCCGTGTCGTCATGAACTCCTCTCCTTCGGTGCCCCGAGGCACCGAAGGAGAGTGTAGCGAGACACGGTGGGGTGGCGGGGACTTTCCGGAATCCGTGTCGGGGACTTTCCGGAACGGGTGGCGGAGACTTATCGGAATGGCCGGCGGGACCTTATCAGACCGGGTGGCGGATTGGATCCGGAATCAGCAGTACGGATCTGAAGGCGGGGGAACGATGTGG
>JAKABB010000155.1 GCA_021802045.1 bacterium | reverse complement strand
GCGGCGGCGCCGCGGTGGGGCCGCGCCATCCGGCCCGCGGCGGGCCGGATGGCGGCAGGCCCCGGCGGCTACCGGGTCAGGTACCAGTCCTGCGGGTAGATGTGGCCGGTCGCGTCCTGCACCGACACCCCGTGGAGGTGGTTGCTGATCACCGAGATCTGGTAGGCGGCGTTGGGCAGCCACAGGTAGGGCGCGTCCTGGACCAGGGCGTTCTGGTACTGGTCGAGCGCCTGCGCGGACGAGGTCATGTGCGTCTGCTGCACCAGGCGGTTGATCTGGGCCATGAAGGCCGGCGGATGGCTGCCGCCCAGACCGGTGTCGACGGTGACGGTCCCACCGGTCGGGTAGTAGACCGGGACGTAGGTCCAGCTCGGCGACCCCCACTGCAGCATGGGGTAGGTGCACCCGGCCCCGGTCGCGGCGTTGCAGGAGTAGCTCTGGGTGAGCACGTAGGTGAAGGGGGACTGGCGCAGCGCCAGATGGATGCCCACCGCCGCGAAGCTGGACTGCAGCGCCTCCATCTCCTGGGTGTAGGCCGGGACCCCGGCGACGTAGTCCACGGTGAACGACAGGCCCGCGCCGCGGCCGATGCCGGGTCCGCACTGGCCAGGGCCGCTGCCCGGCCGCTGGCAGCTGCTGCTGCCGTCGGGCACCACGTGCCACCCGTGGGCGCGCAGCATCTGGGCCGCCGTGGAGGGGCTGTAGGGGAACGGGTTGTGCCGCAGCGTCGGGCTGAGGTAGGGGTTGGGAGGGTCCACCGGGATCGGGCCGTAGGTCGGGGTGGCGTAGCCGCCGAAGACCCGCTGGATGATCTGCCCCTGGTTGACCAGATGCTGCAGGGCCTGGCGCACGTAGAGCTGGTTGAGCGTCGGGCCCGCAGCCCGATTCGGGTAGGTGAACATCACGAAGGTGATGCCCCAGTCGAGCCAGGGCCGGATGCGGTAGCCCTGGTGCTGCAGCCGGGAGCGCAGGGAGAGGTCGGTGAAGGGCAGGTACCCGTAGTCGACCTTGCCGGACATGAGCGCGTCCAGCTCGGCGGTGGCGCTGGTGAAGGGCAGCTCCTGGACCCGGCTCAGGTGGGGGCGGTCCGGGCCCGCGTAGCGCCGGTTGGGGATCAGGGTCATGGCCCCGGTGGTGGCGTCGAACCCGGTCTGGGGCTGCAGACGCCAGGGCCCGTCGACCACCTGCCACAGCGGGTTGGTGTCCCAGGTGACCAGGGACTTGGACTGGGCGTCGAGGTAGGTGAACACGGCGTGGGCACCGGCCGGGGTGAGGTCGGCGTTGCCCGGGCTGGCCGCCGCCGAGGTCTTGTCCCAGGCCTTCTGGGGCAGGGGCGTGATCTCCGAGAGGGCGTTGCCCATCAGCCAGGCGTGGCTGTAGGCGTGGGTGAAGGTGATGGTGAAGGTGGAGGGGCTGGGGTAGGTGAGGCTGGTGATCTGGTCCAGCCAGTCGCCGGGGGCGTAGGTGACCCAGCTCGACTTGTTGGCCCGGAGCAGGTTCATCCAGAACTGCACGTCGCGGCTGGTCACCGGCTGGCCATTGGACCACCGATAGGACTTGAGGGTGATGGTGGCGGTCCGCCCCCCGTTGCTCCAGACCGGGGGCTGGGCCAGGCTGAGGGCGTAGTTGACGGTGGGTTCGGCGCTGTGGCGGTGGCCGAACCAGTACAGCGGCCGCCACATCAGGGGCTGCAGGTAGGTGATGTTGTTGTTGCCCGAGTCGGCGCCGGAGTAGAGCGGGAAGATGTAGTTGGGCGGACTGCCGACGGCCTCAGCGAAGGTGGCGGTGCCGCCGGCGATGGGCCGGTGGCCCGACGTGGAGGACGGTGCGCCGCCGCAAGCGGTGAGGAGCATCGCAGCCGAGGCCGCGATGCCGGCGATGGTGCGTCGGTTCATTCGTTGCTTGATCTCCCCCCGGCACCTGCCCACCGGGCGTCATGTCTGCCCCCTGCCCGCTCTCCATGGAAAGGGGCCGGTGCGCGGTCCCTATGGCAGTGGGACCGACCATCACCCCGCGACAGTAGCATCGGGCCGGCTCCCCTGTCCATCCGTCCGTCCGCGCCGACGGCGGGGCGGCTGCAACGCGCGGGACTGCGGGGCGTGGCCCGCCAAGGCCTGCCGGGGACCGGCCACGTACGCCGACGGATCTCGGCGCGATCGCCAACCTGCAGGGTGGGCAGGTCGCCGAGGTCCGTGCCCTGCCTCTACGCTGGCACCGCGCGAGACCCCGGCGCGGTGCACGTGCGCCAGCAGTGCGGCCCGGCGCTCGGCCACGGCGACGGGGTGACGCCCGACCGCCACAGGGCGATCACGGCGTCCAGATCGCCGGGGTCAGGGAGCCAGTCGCTGCCGGCTCCAGCCACCGGCCCGCCCCAGCCGGTAGCGCACCCGATCGTGAAGGCGGTCCCGCCGGCCCTGCCAGAACTCGACCACGGTGGGCCGGATCCGGTACCCGCCCCAGGACGCCGGCAGCGGCACCCGCTCCGGGTACCGAGCGGCCAGCGCCTGCACCCGCGCCTCGAGCGCCGCGCGGTCGGGCAGGACCTGGCTCTGGGGAGAGGCCAGGGCGCCGATCCGGGCCCCGTGGGGCCGCGTCTCGAAGTAGGCAGCGGAATCCCGGCGACTGATCCGGGCCACGGAGCCGGTCACCCGCACCTGGCGGTGCAGGCGCGGCCAGAAGAAGGCCACCGCCGCCTGCGGGTTGCGGGCCAGGTCGGCACCCTTGGCGCTCTCGTAGTTGGTGAAGAACACCAGCCCGCGGGCGTCCCATCCCTTGAGCAGGACCATCCGCACCGCAGGCGCCCCCCCCGGGCCGGCGGTGGCCAGCGCCATCGCCTCCGGCTGCGGCTCCCCGGCGGCGGTGGCGTCCGTCAGCCAGTCCGCGAAGGCCCGCACCGGATCGGGGTCGAGCTGCTCCACCTCCAGCGGGTGGTCCGGGTCGAGCATGGGGCCTCCAGGGATCCGATGGGGTGCTGGCACGCGCGCCGAGCCGATCGTAGGCCATGCGGTCCCGGGCCACCTGGGACAATCGCCGGGTGTCCCCTCCCGGCGACGCTGGGCGCCGTGCCTGAGCCGCTGACCCTGCTCGCGGTCCGCGCCCACCCCGACGACGAGGTGATGGGAGTGGGCGGCGTCCTCGCGCGCTATGGGGACGAGGGGGTGCGCACGGTGCTGGTCACCTGCACCGACGGGGAGATGGGGGACGGGCCCAACGGGGTCAAGCCCGGCGACCCCGGCCACGACGAGGCCGCGGTCGTCTCGCAGCGGCGGGGCGAGCTCGCCGCCTCCTGCGCCATCCTCGGTGTCCAGGCGGTGGAACTGCTCGGCTACCGGGACTCCGGGATGATGGGCTGGGCTCAGAACGCCCACCCGCAGGCCTTCTGGCAGGCTCCGGTCGCGAAGGCGGCGGCTCGGCTGGCCGCGCTGCTGGAGCGCTACCGGCCCCAGGTCGTGGTCACCGACGACCCCCACGGCTTCTACGGCCATCCGGACCACATCCAGGCCCACCGCGTGACCCGGGCCGCCCTGGAGCAGTGGGGCGGGTCGGCGCGGCTCTACTTCCCCGCGCTGGCGCGCAGCACCATGGAGCGGGCCCTGGAGCGGGCCACGGCGGCCGGGATCGACCTCCAGCCGATGATCACGGCCGGCTGGGACCTGGACGCGATGGAGATCCTCGCTCCGGACGACCGGATCGCCGCGGCCGTGGACGTCAGCGGGGTGATCGAGCGCAAGCGCCGGGCCCTGGAGGCCCATGCCAGCCAGTCCGACAGCGCGGTCTTCCTGCGCATGGACCCGCGCTTCTTCGCGCTGGTGATGAGCACCGAGTCCTTCAGCCGGGGACCCGACGGCAGCGGCCGGACGGTGCCGGACACCGACCTCTTCTGGGGACTGCGCTAAGCACCTGACCACAAGTCTTGTCCGTGGGCAAGACGCAGGTCAGGTCCGGCAGGCAGCACCGCTGCGCCGGCGTGGTCCCCTCGGGCGCGGGCCGTCGGGAGCTCATCCGGAGTGGGCGGAGGTGCCGACCCGGCACTTCGCCGAGCAGCCCGGCGCCGCCGGGCGCTGGCCTGTGCCCTCCCGTCGCGACGGCCGCGGAG
>JAKABB010000049.1 GCA_021802045.1 bacterium | reverse complement strand
GGCCGCCGGGGCGCGGGCCCCCGGGGCTCGCGGGCCCGGCCCGACCGGGCGCCGCGCGGTAGACTGCGCCGCGCCGGGGACCATCCGTGGCCGCTGCCACCACGCCCGGCGCCGCGGGGGGCCCATGAGCGGCGAACTGACCGAGCGGCTGCGGCGCTGGCGAGCCGCCGGGCTCATCGACGAGTCGCAGGCGGCCGCAATCGCGGCCTTCGAGGACGAGCGGGCGGTGGCGCCGCCGCCCGGCCCGCGCTCCGGCGCCAACCGCATCTCGACCGGGGAGGTGGTGGCGTACGCCGGCATCGCCCTGGCCAGCGCCGGCACCATCCTGACCGTCGAGCGCCACTTCCGAGCCCTGGGCTTCGCCGGCCGCATGACCCTCTACGGGGTGGTGGCCCTGGGCACGGCGGCCGCCGCCCGCCAGCTGTGGCGCGGCCGGGCCTCCCCGGCCAGCCACCGGGCGGCCGTGGTCTGCCTGCTGCTGGGGCTGGTGGCGATCGGCGCCATGGTGACGGAGACCGCGGTCCGCCTGGGCGGCGACCGGGCCAGCGCGGCGGCCGCGGGCGCGGCAGCCATGGCCGCCCTGGGGGCGCTCCTGCTGGCCTGGACACGGGGGACGCCGCTGGGCCTGCTGGTCGCCGCCACCGCCAACACCGCCACCTTCGCCAGCCTGGCCGCGGCCAACGTCTCCCATCGCACCACGGTGGTCGCCGCCACTCTCATCCCCGCCACCGCCCTGCTGCTGCTGACACGGGTCCCCCGCCTCACCGGCAGCGCCGCGGCGGAGACCCTGCGGCTCTTCGCCGCCCTGGTCCCCATCGGCGCCGCCTACGTCCTGGGCGGCCGCGGGCTGCTGGCCCTGGAGCTCCTGGCGGGGGCCGGGGCGGCGGCGGCCCTGGTGCTGGGGGCGCGGGTCAACAGCAACGGCTTCGCCATCGCCGGGGGGCTGGGGATCTTCGGCCTGGTGGTCGACGTCGGCAGCCGCTACTTCTCCCGAGCGGTCGGGTTCCCGGCGGTCCTGATCCTCTCGGGAGGGGTCCTGGTGGTGATCGCGATCGTGCTCCAGCGCACCATCCGCCACAACCGCCGGGCCGCCGGGGTCACCCCGTGACCCCGGCCAGGGGCCATCAGGCGGGACCGGGCTCCCCGGCGGTGTCCAGCCAGTAGTCGACCCACTGCTCCCGGGTCGCGCCCAGCCGCCGGTAGACGGCCTGGGCCCGCCCGTTGTCCGGCGCCGTCTGCCAGAGCAGCCGCCGGGCGCCCCGGGCGCGGCAGCGCGCCTGGCAAGCCCGCACCAGCCCGTCGGCCACGCCGGTGGCCCGCGCCGCGGGGGCCACGTAGAGGTCATGCATGACGCCGACCCGTCCCCCCTCCGTGGTGGCCCAGCTCCAGAAGACGGTGCTGAACCCGACCGGCTCGCCGCCGCGCCGGGCCAGGAACTGCACGCCCTCCCGCCCGGGGTCGGCCAGGCAGGCCCGGGACAGCGCCAGGAGGTCGGCGTCGGACGGGGCCACGTTGTAGAAGTCGCAGTAGGCCCGCATCAGCGGGAGCAGCTCCGGGAGGTCGCGCTCCGTCACCACGGAGACGATGGTGGACGTCACCGCTCCGCCCCGCGCGAGACCGGGTGGCCGCCGGCCGCCCACTCCTCGAAGGCGCCGTCGACGGCGACGACCGGGATCCCGGCGCCGTCCAGCAGGCTGGCCGCCAGCGAGGCCCGGTAGCCCTTGGCGCAGTGGACGTGGACCGGGGGGGCGCCGTCCCGCCCCGGGCCCAGCTCGCCCAGGCGGGCGGGCAGGTCGGGGACGTGGATGTGGCGGGCCCCGGGAATGTGCCCCGCGTCCCACTCGCCGTCCTGGCGCACGTCCAGCACCGCGGCCCCATCCCCGCGCAGGCGGCTCAGCTCGTCGAAGGAGATGACCGGGTACCGGCGAAGCGGGCGACCACTCCGGGCCCAGGCCCCAACACCCCCCTGGAGCGTGCCCACGATGGTCTCGATGCCGATGCGCGCCGCCTGGCGGCAGGCTAGGGTGGCGTCCTGCCCCTCCTCCAGGACCAGGACCAACCGGGTGTCGAGGGGGAAGAGCCAGCCCAGGTAGGTGGCAAAGTCGTCGTCGAGGCCGAGGCTGACCGCGCCGGGCAGGTGCCCGGCGGCGAAGGCGCGCCGGGGGCGGACGTCGACGATGACCCCACCGGCGCGCTGCAGGGCCTCCACGGCCGCGGGCTGGAGGGATGGGACCGGCCCCGGCACCCAGCCCGGCTGGCCGGCCCGGTTGCGCGGTGCCATCTGCCGGTAGTACGCGGGGTACGCGGGCAGGCCGGCCAGCTGCTGGGCCACGAAGGCGGCCTCGTCGGTGATCAGCAGGGCCGGGTTGCGCTGCCGCTCCTCCCCCACCGTGGTCCAGGTCTGGTCCCCCCCGCTGGAGGCGGCGCAGAAGGAGCCGCGGCCGTGGGTGGGCCCGATGGCCACCGCCGGCGCCAAGGCCAGCAGCCGCCGGGCGGAACGCCACTGCTGCCGGGTCAGGCCCTCGGTCGCCTCGGGGGAGATCAGATCGGTGCGCCCGAGCGCTCCCACCAGCACGCAGCCACCGGTCAGGAGCGCCACCGGCGCCCCGCCGGCGACGACCGCGTAGCTGGTGTGGTGGGCGGTGTGGCCCGGGGTGGCCAGCGCCCGCAGGCGGACGGCCCCGACCTCCACCTCATCCCCCTCCGCCAGGGGCCGGTGGGCGAGCGTGTAGTCAGCGGCCGCCGGGACCAGGTAGGGGGCCCCGTGAGCCGCCGCCAGGGCCGGCCCTCCGCTGACGTAGTCGTTGTGGACGTGGGTCTCCACCACCGCCACCAGGCGACCGCCGAGCGCGGCCAGGGCAGCCTCGAACCGATCCAGGTCGCGCTGGGGATCGACCACGGCGACGGCCTCACCGGACCGCAAGAGGTAGCTGTTGTCGCCCAGACCTGGGGTCGGCAGCTGCCAGAGGGTGACCCCGGGCACAGGGACCACCACGCCCTCGGGAATGGGACAGGCGTCGATCGCGCTCACCCGGTGCTGCCCCGCCGGTCGGGCCCGCCCCCCACCGCCACCGGGAGCCGGCGCATGCCTACTGCGTCACCCATGGGAATGCCTCCTGAGCGGGACCGCCCCCCCCCCGACCGTAGCGCGGGGGCCCGGATCGGTCAACGCCAAGCGGCGACGGGCCCGGACGGGGGGACGGCGGCCGGGCCGTCCGGTTCTGTGACCCGCACCTGCAGGCGGCGGTGCGCCTCGCGCAGGGCCGCCTCCACCGTGGCGGCGTCCGGGCCCCGGGCGAAGAGGAAGCCCAGGTAGCGGTCCCCTTCCGGCAGCGGGACCAGCCGGCCACCGCGGGGGACGGTGACGGTCACCTCCTCGACTCCGGGCACCGCCCGGGCCGCCGCCTGGCCCCCGACCCCGTCCAGGGTCCCGGCGGCGGGGATCGGCAGCATCAGGACGCCCGCGGCCCCCGGGACCAGCTCCAGCCGGGCCGGCGGCAGGCCGCAGGCGTCGCGCAGGATGGCCTCCTCCAGGGTGGCGCCGTCCACCAGCCGCAGCGCCCGCGAGCACTGCCCCCCGATGGAGCGGGCGGCCACCTCCAGGCAGCGGGCCTCGTTCCCGTCCCACCGCAGCTCGGCGTGGATCGGCCCGTCGATCAACCCCAGCGCCTCGGCGGCGGCGGCGGCGACGGTGGCCGCCCGGGCCTGGCGGGCGGGGGACTGCCGGGAGGGCGTGACCAGGCAGCTCTCCTCGAAGTAGGGGCCCTGGAGCGGGTCGGGCTTGTCGAAGGTCGCCAGGACGTGCAGGACCCCGTCGCGGACCAGCCCTTCGACGGCCACCTCGGGCCCGGCGGCGAACCGCTCCACCAGCAGGGGGGCCGGCCCGGAGGCGGCACACTCGGGGTCCGCGGCCAGCAGGGCCCGGACCCGCGCGACCGCCGCCACGAACTCCCCGGCGGTGTCGACCCGGATGACGCCCCGGCTGGCGGCCTGGTCCACCGGCTTGACCACGGCGGGCAGGCCGACCGCGGCCAGGACCGCGGCCGCCGCCGCACTGTCGCCGGCGACCGATCCCGGCAGCTCCTGGAAGCGCGGTTGCGGCACCCCGGCCGCGGCCAGGCGCCGGCGCAGCTGCCGCTTGTCCCGGGTGGCCGCGACCGCGGCCACCGGGTGGAACGGCAGGGCCAGGCGGTCGGCGATGTGAGCCGCGACCAGGACCGCGCTCTCGTCCACCCCCACGATGCCGTCCAGCGGGTGGGTGGCGGCGTACGTCGCCACCCGGCGCGCGCTGGCCCCGGGCTGGTGCAGGTCGACCAGCACCTCGGCCCCGGGGTGGCGGGGCGCCAGGGTCGAGGGCTCCTCCGCGCCCACGACCACCTCCAGGTCGAGGCGCCGGGCCGCGGCCAGGAAGGCGCGGGCGCGATAGGTGCGCCGCGGCAGGACGAGCAGGACGCGCCGGGGCATGGCTGGCAGGGTACGCTGCGCATGACGATCAAGCTCAGGAGCCCCCCCAATGCCCCTTCCCACCATCACCGTGACCGAGTTGGCCGCGGAGCGGATCGACACCGTCCGCACCCGACAGCATCTGTCCAGCGCCCGGGTGCGGATCGCCCTCCGCGGCGTGCAGGCGGGGCAGCCCGACTTCCTCTTCGACCTGGTCACGCCGGGCGACGAGGGGTTGGACGAGCTGGTGGTGCCCGGCCCGGGCTCCATCGAATTCCTGGTCGCGCCCGCCCACCGCCGGTGGATCGACGGTGCGGTCATCGATGCCGACCCCTTCACCGGAGCCCTCACCGCCGCCGCCCACCTGGCCCCCTCCACCGACCCCCTGGTGCAGGCGGTGGAGGCGCTCCTGGCCGAGGAGATCAACCCGGCGGTGGCCCAGCACGGCGGGATCATCTCCCTCCTGGACATCGCCGACGGCGTCGCCTACGTGCAGATGGGCGGGGGCTGCCAGGGTTGCGGGCTGGCCGCGGTGACGCTCTCCCAGGGCGTGCGCACCACGATCCTGGACCGCTTCCCCCAGCTCCACGACGTGGTCGACACCACCGACCACGCCCAGGGCGCCAACCCCTACTACGAGGCCGCCAAGAAGTAGCGCCGGCGGACTCCCGGGTCCGCTCAGTCGCCGCCCACCAGCCAGAAGCCGTGGCCCTCGGGGTCGGTCATGGCCACCCGGCCCTCGGGGCCGGTGGGGCCGGGCCCGTCCACCAGGGACGCCCCCAGCCGCTGCAGCCGACGCACCTCGCCCTCCAGCCCGGTGGTGCGCAGGTCCAGCGCCACCGCGCCCGGCCCCACCGAGGCCCCGCCGGTCGGGACCAGCCGCACCCCGACCGCGAACGGGTCCGGGGTGATCGGACGCAGTCGGATGGAGCCGTCGGGCCCCGGGCGCCGGCCATAGCCCAAGGCGTCCGCCCAGAAGGCGGCCAGCCGCTCCGGGTCGCCGCAGCGGATCACGACGTCGCCGAGGACCGCCATGGAGGATCTCCTCTTCACGCTCAAGCGCCCCGCCCGGGTGCGGCCGGGCCATCCCCGGCAGGATAGGCGGCCCGGGGGCCTAGACGCCCAGGCCGACCACCTCCGCGTAGACGGCCGCGGTGGCCGCCGTCATCCGCTCCGCCGCGAACAGGGCCGCCACCCGGGCCGGGCCCGCCGCCGCCAGCTCGCCCCACCGCCGCGGGTCGTCCAGCAGCTGGGCGGTGGCGCCGGCCAGCCCGGCCGGGTCGTCCGGGGCCACCGACACGCCGCTGCGGGGCGGGTCCAGGATCCACGGCAGCCCCCCGACGGCGGCGCCCACCACCGGCACCCCAGCGCTCATCGCCTCGCAGGCCACGAGCCCGAACGGCTCGGATCGGGACGGGACCCAGCCCACGTCGCAGGCGGACCAGAAGGCCACCCGGTCGGCCACCGTCCCCACCAGGTGGACGCGGTCCATGACCCCCAGGGCGGCCCCCAGGTCCAGCAGGCGCGGGAGCTCGGGCCCGCTGCCGCCGATGGTCAGCGAGAGGTCCCGGCCGGCCGCGTCGGCCAGGGCCCGCAGGGCCACGTCCACCCCCTTGCTCGGCACCAGCGACGCCAGCAGGCCCACCCGTCGGCCGGCCGGGACCGCACCCGTGCAGCGGCCCAGGGGCTCGACCCCGTTGGGGATGGTGACCACCCGGGTGCCGGCCACGCCCACCTGTCGGCGCAGGAAGGCCGCCACCGAGGCCGAGACCGCGATCTGGCGGTCGGCGCGGCGCGCCACCGCCCGGGCCAGGCTGCGGTGCAGGAAGCGGCGGGGCGCGGACGGCACGTACCAGCCGTCGAGATGGGCGGTGTGCACCCAGGCCGCGGTGGCGGGCCGGGCCGCCAGGGCCAGGGTCCCGGCCCGCAGGCCGTGGGTGTGGAGCACCCCCGGCCGCAGCCGGCGGACCACCCGCCGCAGCCGGGGCGCCACCACCGCCAGGGCGCGGCCGCCCATGGGGAGCGCCTCCACCGCCAGGCGGCGTTCGCGACAGCGCTCAACCAGCGAGCCCGGCGGGCAGACCACGGTCGGCTCCCAGCCCACGGCCGCCAGCCGCCCGGCCAGGGTCAGGACATGCTCGGGCCCCCCCGTGCGGCTGCTGTCGGCGATCAGCAGGGTGACGCCGCGGGGGATCACGGCTGGCATGGGGTGATTGTTCCACGGCGGGGGTCGACCGGGCGCGCCACGCGACCCGATACCATCGCGGGCGGCGCCGTTGGGTCGTGGGTTGGCGGGAGGCACCGGTGGCGGAGACCATCCTGGTGGCGGTGGCCTGGCCCTATGCCAGCGGTCCGCGCCACATCGGGCACGTGGCCGGCTTCGGCGTCCCCTCCGACACCTTCGCCCGCTACCACCGCCTGCGCGGCAACCGGGTGCTGATGGTGAGCGGCACCGACGAGCACGGCACGCCGATCCTGGTCGCCGCCGACCAGGAGGGCGTGGCCCCCTCGGCCATCGCCGACCGCTACAGCGCCGTCATCGCCGAGGACCTGCGCCGGCTGGGCCTCAGCTACGACATCTTCACCCGCACCACCACCGGCAATCACCGCGCCGTGGTGCAGGACGTCTTCCGCACCCTGCACGCCAAGGGATACCTCCTGCGCCAGACCACCCTCGGGGCCTTCTCGACCCGCAGCGGCCGGACCCTGCCGGACCGCTACATCGAGGGCACCTGTCCCCACTGCGGGGCCCCGGACGCCCGTGGCGACCAGTGCGACAGCTGCACCCGCCAGCTCGACCCCACCGAGCTGGTCGACCCGCGCTCGCGCATCGACGGCGAGCCCCCCGTCTTCCGCGAGACCGAGCACTTCCTCTTGGACCTGCCGGCCTTCGCCGGCGCGCTGCGGGAGTGGATCGACCGGCAGCCCCACTGGCGCCCCAACGTGCGCGCCTTCTCCCTCAACCTGCTCGACGACCTGCGCCCGCGGGCCATGACCCGCGACCTCGACTGGGGGGTGCCCATCCCCCTGCCGGAGTTCGAGGACCGCGACGACAAGCGCATCTACGTGTGGTTCGACGCCGTGATCGGCTACCTCTCGGCCTCGGTGGAGTGGGCCGCCGCCCGGGGCACGCCCGACGCCTGGCGCGACTTCTGGCAGAACCCCAAGGCCCGGCACTTCTACTTCATGGGCAAGGACAACATCGTCTTTCACTCGGTGATCTGGCCCAGCGTGCTCCTGGGCTACGGCGCCGGGGGGACGGTCGGCGGCGGCCAGGGGCACCCCGCCCTGGAGCTGCCGTACGACATCGTCAGCAGCGAGTACCTGACCATGGAGGGGCGCAAGTTCTCCAACAGCCGGGGGGTGGTGATCTACGTGCGCGACGTGCTCGATCGCTACGCCCCCGACGCCCTGCGCTACGTCCTGACCGCGGCCGGCCCCGAGAACCAGGACGCGGACTTCACCTGGGCCGAGTTCCTGCGGCGCAACAACGACGAACTGGTGGCGACCTGGGGCAACCTCGTCAACCGCACCCTGAGCCTGGCCCACCGCCACTTCGGCGTGGTCCCGCACCCCGGGATGCTCCAGCCGGCCGACCGCGCGGTGCTGGAGGGGGTGGCGGCCGGCTTCGAGTCGGTGGGCCAGCTCCTGGAGGCGGCGCGGTTCAAGGCGGCGCTGGCCCAGGCCATGGCGCTGGCGGCCCAGGTCAACCAGTACCTGGGCGAGCAGGAGCCCTGGCGGCTGGTCGCGAGCGATCGCGAGCGCGCGGCCACCGTCCTCCACACCGCGCTGCGCTGCGTCGACAGCCTCAAGGTGGTGCTGGCCCCGTTCCTGCCCTTCAGCTCCCAACAGCTCCACCGTCTGCTGGGCTACGCGGGCGACCTCGCCGGGGAGCCCATCTTTCAGGAGCACGGCGACCCCGACGGCCGCACCCACCAGGTCCTGACCGGTGACTACCAGTCCGCCGAGGGCCGCTGGGAGCCGAGCGCCCTGCCGGCGGGGCGGCCCCTTCCCCCTCCGGCGCCGCTCTTCCGCAAGCTCGACCCATCGATCGTGGCGGAGGAGCTGGCGCGGATGGCAGGCCCGGGCGGTTGAGGGTCGCCGTGCCCCCGCGCCCGCCGAAACCAAGCGGACCCGCCGGCGTTCCCCTGACACCGGCCGTCCAGCGGCCGGGTCCAAGCTGGAGGGATCGATGATCCACCGCCCCGCCCGGCACCTCGCCTGGCTGGCCCTGCCCCTGCTCCCGCTGCTGGGCGGCTGTGGGCCCGCGAGCCCCAGCCACCGGCGTCCGCCCAGCCCCACGCCGCCGGCCAGCCCCACCAGCTCGCCGTCCCCCTCCCCGACGGTGACGCCCAGCCCCAGCCCGGCGGCGCTGGGCCGCTGCCGCAGCGGCCAGCTCACGCTCAGCATCGTCAGCACCAACGGGGGCGCGGGCACCCTGGAGGTGATCCTGGCCTTCCACAACACCGGCACCACCGCCTGCACCCTCTACGGCTACCCGGGAGCGCAGATGCTCGCCGCCAGCGGGGCCCCGCTCCCGACCACGGTGATCCGGGGCGGGACCCCGCTCTTCACCGCCGGCCAGCCCACGCTGGTGACGCTGGCCGCGGGCGGGACGGCCTCGTTCAACCTCGGCTACAGCGACGTCCCGTCGGGCACCGCCACCAGCTGCCCCATCGCCAGCCGGCTGGAGGTCACCCCGCCCAACGCGTACCACTTCCTGGTCATCAGCGCCACCCTGGAGGCCTGCCGCGGCCAGCTGACCGTCTCGCCGGTGTACCGGGGCGGGTAGGCCCCCGGGGGGTGATCAGGCCGGCTGGGCCCGGGGCCGGCTGGGCCGGGCCTGGTGGAGGCGGCGATCGGCCAGCGTCAGGTGCGCCTCGCCGATCGCCTCGGACAGGGTGGGGTGCGGGTGGATGAGCCGGGCGACATCCGCCGCCGCGCCCTCCCAGTTGTAGATCAGCATCCCCTCCGCGATCAGCTCGGTCACGCGGGCGCCGACCAGGTGGATCCCCAGCACCTGCCCGTCCGCGGCGGTGACCACCTTCACCAGGCCGCCCTGCCCATGGATCAGGCCCTTGGCCACCCCGCCGAACGGCATCCGGGTTGTGACGACCTCCACCCCGCTGGCCCGCGCCTCGGGCTCGGTCAGGCCGACGCTGGCCACCTCCGGGCTGGAGTAGGTGGCCCGTGGCACCCCGGTGTAGTCGATGGGGGGCGAGGGGCGCCCGGCCACCAACTCGGCCACCAGCAACCCCTCGGCGAAGGAGGCGTGCGCCAGCGCCAGCGAGGGCGGGGGCAGGATGTCGCCCACCGCGTAGACCCCCGGGACGTCGGTCTCCAGCGTCTCCCAGTTGCGGGGCACGACGTAGCCGTCGCGCAGCACGACCCCGGCCGCCTCTAGGCCCAGCTCGGCGGTGACCGGCGCCCGGCCGGTGGCCACCAGGAGGAGCTCGGCCTCGATGACCGCCGGCTCCCCCTCCCCCTCGCCCGCCACCGTCACCCGCACGCCGTCGGCCCCGGTCTCCACCCCCGCCACCCGGGCCCCGGTGCGCACCGTGATGCCCCGCTGCCGGAAGGCCCGGGCCAGCTCCCGCCCGCAGTCCGGGTCCTCCAGGGGCAGGAGGGTGGGCAGGGCCTCCACCAGCGTCACCTCGGCGCCCAGCGAGCGCCACAGGCTGGCGAACTCGGCGCCCACCGAGCCGGCGCCCAGCACCACCGCCGAGCGGGGGACTCGCGCCAGGCGCAGGGCCTCGTCGGAGGTGAGCACGCGCTCGCCGTCCACCGGGAGGCCGGGCAGGGACTTGGGCACGGACCCGGTGGCCAGCACCACCGCCCGCCGGGCCCGCAGCGCCTCACCGCCCTCGATGGCCACCGTCCGGGCGTCCTGGAGCCGCCCGTGACCCCGGACCACCTCCACCCCCTCCTGGCTGAGGTGAGCCTCCAGACCCTTGAAGTTGCGCTGGACGACGTCGTCGCGGGCCCGCAGCAGCTGGGGCACGTCGACGGCGTCAAGGTGCCCCAGCACCCCCCAGCGCGGCCCCTCGACGATGCCGTCGGCCAGCTCGGCCGCGTGCAGCATGGCCTTGGTCGGGATGCAGCCCCGGTGCAGGCAGGTGCCCCCCACCAGGTCCCGCTCCACCAGCGCCACCGAGAGTCCGAGCCCGGCCGCCCGCAGCGCGGTGGCGTAGCCGCCGGTGCCCGCACCCAGGACCACGATGTCGTGTTCGCTCACCGCCGCACCTCCTCAACGCCCGGCGCGACCACCGCCGGCCGCCCGCTCATCCTGCCGCCCCAGTATCCCGGCTCGGCCGCGCGCGCCACCCGCCCCGCCGACCGGGATCAGCCGGCGGCCGGGAGCCGCTCGACGACGGTGGCGTTGGCCAGGCCCCCGCCCTCGCACATCACCTGCAGGCCGAAGCGCTGGGCCCGCTGCTCCAGTGCCCCCACCAGGGTGGTGAGCAGCCGGGCCCCGGAGGCGCCGAGCGGGTGCCCCAGGGCGATCGCCCCGCCGTGGACGTTGACCCGCTCCGCCTCGACCCCGAACTCCTGCTGCCAGAGCTGGACCACCGGGGCGAAGGCCTCGTTCACCTCGAAGCAGCCGATGTCGTCCACCCCCAGGCCGGCCCGGGCCAGCACGGCGCGGGTCGCCGGGACGACCCCGGTCAGCATCAGCACCGGGTCCGACCCCACCACCGCCAGCGCCCGCACCCTGGCCCGTGGCCGCAGCCGGTGGCGGGCCACCGCCGCCGGGCTCGCCACCAGGACGGCGGCCGCCCCGTCGCTGATCTGCGAGGCGTTGCCGGCGGTGACCACCCAGCCGATCCCCGGGTAGCGGGCCGCCCGCTCCGGGCTCCAGAACGCCGGGGCCAGGGCCTGGAGCCGCTCCAGGGTGGTCTCGGGGCGGATGCCCTCGTCGGCCACGGCCGGCCCCACCGGCCGCGGCTCCGGGCCCAGCTCCGCCACCGGCACCAGGTCGGCCGCGAAGTGGCCGGCGGCGGTGGCGGCCGCGGCCCGCTGGTGGGAGCGGACCGCGATCGCGTCTAGCACCGGGCGCGGCATGGCCCAGCGGGCCGCGATCAGCTCCGCGGCCAGGCCCTGGTCCACCAGCCGGTCCTGGTACCGGCGCCGCAGCCCGGGACCGAACGGGTCGGCGCCGCCCCGGGAGCTGCCCAGGGGCACCCGGCTCATGGACTCCACGCCGCAGGCGACCACCAGGTCGGCGGTCCCAGCCATCACCGCCTGGGCCGCGAAGTGCACCGCCTGCTGCGAGGAGCCGCACTGACGGTCGATCGTCACCGCCGGCACGCTCTCCGGCCACCCGGCCGCCAGCACGGCGGTGCGGGCCAGGTTGAAGGTCTGCTCCCCGGCCTGGCTGACGCAGCCCGCGATCACGTCCTCGATCGCCACGGGGTCGACGCCGGTGCGCGCCACCAGGTGGCGCAGCGCCGCCGCCAGGAGGTCGGCCGGATGGACGCCGCTCCACAGGCCCCCCGGGCGCCCCCGGCCGATGGGGGTGCGCACCGCGTCCACGATCAGCGCCTCCGGCATCAGCGCGCCCAGGGAACCAGCTCGACCCTCATGGTTCTAGCTTGCGCCCTTGGCCCCGGCGGCCGCTGGCCCCGGGCCTCACCCGGGCAGACGGATGGCCCGGACCGCGACCACGGTCGTCCGGGAGCCGGCGCGGCGGGTGAGCAGGACCTCCAGCCAGCCCGCCGGCAGCAGCCGCAGCGGCAGCGCCACCAGGCTGGGGCGGGGCAGGAGGACGAACTGCGGGCAGGCCGTGCCCGGCGGCGCGGTCCGAGTCCGCAGACGCAGGGTCAGCACCGCCGGCCGGCGGGTGAGGGTGGCCCCCAGGAGGCGGGTCATCTCGCAGCCGGCGATGGGCCCGATCACGAAGCTGGCCAGCAGGGAGTGGGGCGGGATGGCGGGCGGGAGCGCGGCCGGGAGCGAGCCCGGGCTCGCCGGCAGCGGCCGCAACCCCTGGCGGACCAAGGCGGCCAGGCTGGTCCCCAGCAGGAGCCGGACGCCGGAGAATGGCGCCAGCGGCAGACGGACGACGGCCAGCGGCACCGACCGGGAGGGGCCGGCCGCGCCACCCGGGGCGGCGGCGCCGCAGCCGGCCAGCAGGAGGGCCACCATGAGAAGCGCGGGCACCCCCCGCCGACGACTCCGGGCGGACCGGGAGCGCGGGGAGGTCACGGGGCAGGGACGCGGCCAGGGCGGCCCGCGGTTCCCCGGCGGCCCCGGGGCGGGGCGCGCCGCGGGCCGGGGCCGGCACGGGGAGCCCCGCTCCCGCCCATGACCCTCTCCGGCATCTCGATCCCGCTCGCGGCGGCCGCCGGCGCGGCCTCCTTCCTCTCCCCGTGCGTCCTGCCGCTGGTGCCGGCCTACCTCGGGTTCCTGGGAGGCACGGCCGCCGGGCCGGGGGGGGGCGCCGCGGCTTCGGACGGTGGGGAGGGGCCGGCGTCCGCCGGGCGGCCCCGCCCGGGACGGGCGCGCCTCCTCGGCAGCGCGCTGGCGTTCGTCCTCGGCCTCAGCCTCTTCTTCGTGGTCTTCTTCTACAGCCTGCAGACGGTGCTGGAGCCGTGGCGGGCCGTGGCCCTGCCGGTCCTCGGCGGCCTGGTGGTGGTCCTCGGGCTCCAGTACATGGGCCTGGTGCGGATCCCCCTCCTGATGCGGGACACGCGCCGCGGGCCCACCCGCCGAACGGGCGGCGCCGCCACCGGCTTCCTGCTCGGCCTGGGCTTCGCCGCCGGCTGGACCCCATGCATCGGGCCGATCCTGTCGGCGGTGCTCACCTCCGGCCTGGCCCAGGGCACGACCGCCCGGGGCCTGATCCTCATCGGGTTCTACTGTGCCGGGCTCGGCCTCCCCTTCCTGCTGATGGCGTGGCTGGTCGACCGCGCCACCCCGGCCCTGCGGGCCGTCAACCGCCACCAGCGCCTGGTCTCGATCGGAGGCGGCCTGCTGGTGGTGGCCATGGGGGTGCTGGTCATCACCGACCACGTCACGGTCCTGAACACCTGGTTCTCCACCCACCTGCCCGCCTTCTTCCAGGACCCGTTCCACCTGTAGGCCACAGGAGGCCATGTCCCGTCGACAGCGTCGCCACCCCCGGCGCCCGGCCCCGTCGCGGCCGGCGTCCCGGCGCCCCCGCGCCGACGGGCGCCGCCTCTGGACGGCGCTGGGAGCGGCGGTGGTGGCGGTGGTCGTCGGGGCCGGGCTGCTGCTCCACCGGGGCACCACCCGCTTCCTGACCGAGCCGCTGCCGACCCCATCCCCGGCCGCCGCCCGGTCCGCCGGGCCGGAGGTGGGGACCGTGGCGCCCGCCCTGACCGGGCGGGCCTGGTCGGGGGCCGCGGTCGACCTGGGCCGGCTGCACGGCCGGGTGGTCCTGGTGGTGTTCCTCCGAGCCACCTGCCCAGCCTGCGCGGGCCCGCTGGCCGCCATCGAGGGCGCCGCCCGCCGCCAGCGGGCGGCCGGCCTGACCGTGATCGGGGTGGACACGGGGGCGCCGGGGGGCGGACCGGCCCTGCAGCGGCGGCTGGGCCCCGGCATCCCGCTGCTGGCCGCCGGCACCGGCGCCGGGTCCATCACCCGCCGCTACCAGGTGGGGTCGGGCCTGCCGGTCCTGGTGTTCGTGGCCCGGGACGGGTGGGTGGCGGCCGTCACCGGCGGGCCCCGCAGCGGGCAGCGGTTGAGCCGGGAGCTGCGGCGCCTGCTGGCGTAGGGGGGCCGGGCGACCCACCCCGGCGCCCCGCGGCCGGGCCGGTAGACTCCGCCGGAGATGCCCACCGCCGCCATGGACGTCTACGCCATCCTCGGCGCAGACCGATCCGCCTCCTGGGCCGACCTGCAGCGGCGCTACCGGGCCCGGGCCCGCGAGCTGCACCCGGACGCCCAGTCCACCCGTCCCCGGGGCGAGCGGCTCGCGCCTGCCCGGGCGACCGCGCTCTTCGCCGAGCTCCGGGCCGCCTGGGCCCTGGTCTCGACCCCCGAGCGGCGCCGGACGTACGACCAGCGCCAGCGGCCCGCCCCCATCGGCCCGGGCCGGCGGCCGACGGCGCCGGTCCCGGTCGCCCGGCCCCGGCCGCGCCCCGAGCCATGGCCCACGCCCTACCCCGTCGGCGTGGTGCGCCAGACGGCCCCCGGCGGGCTGCACATCATCGGCCCGGGCAGCTGGGCGGACCTCTCCCTCCCGGCCTGGGTGGAGCGCCACGGCCAGGGAGCCGACGCCCTGCTGGTCGGCGACATCCCGGCCCAGCCGGCCCTCCGCCAGCTCCTGCAGCACACCCGCTTCGTGGAGCGCATCCGGCTGGCCACCATGGTCTGCGGCGTGGAGCCGCCGCCCGCGGCCGACGAGGAGGGTCACGACGACGGCCGCTGGAAGGTGGAGCAGGTGCGGACCGCGCTCCAGCGCTGGGTGCGGGCCTGCCCCGGGCAGCGGGGCGCGGTGCCCTACGCCGCCGACCTGTTCCTGATGGCCCAACTCTCCCTGCGCGGCTACCAGCTCAGCCTGCCCCACCCCGCCGGCCTCTGGGGCGCCGTGGAACCCCCGCCGCACACCCCCGCCGAGCGCGCCGGGCGCCGGGCCGCGCCGCTCCTGGAGCTGGAGGTCCCGGCGGCGGCGCTGCTGGTGGCCGTGGCCTGGGCCCGGGACCAGGAGAGCCAGGCGGCCCTGGGCCAGGGCTGGAGCGCGTTCCTCGGCGCCCGAGGGCTGCCGGCGGCGGCGGCGGCCGCGATCGACCGCTCCCTGGGCCGGCCCCGGCCCCGCACCGACGGGCTGGCACCGGTCCCGGCCGGCGGGCTGCACTGGGGGGCGCCGACCCCGACCATGGGCCAGCTGCTGCGCACCATGCCCACCACCCTGGGCTACCTGCGGTCGGGCCCGCCGGCCGGGACGCTCCTCCTCCCCTGGGGCGCGCCCCTCTCGTTGGGCGGACGGGACCGGGACCTCGGAGACGCCGGGACCCGGCTGGCCTCAGCGGTGCTGGCCGCGGTGCTGGACCGGGCCGAGGGCCTGGGCCTGCGCCTCGCCTGGCGCCGCGGCCCGCGCTTCGCCCTGCGGGCGGCCCAACCCGGCACCGCCCTGGAGCCGCTGGCGGGCGGGGTGGCCGACGCGGCCACCACCGCCCTCAGCGCGGCCCTGGGCTACCGGGTGCCCATGGGCGCCGGCCTCAGCTGAACGGGCCCGCCGCCGGGGTCGGGTGGTTCGCGCCACCGGCGCCATGACCGTGCGTGGTCGCCGCCTGGGGCAGCTGGCCCGAGCCCGGGTGGCTGCCGCTGTGCCCGTGGCCCTGGCCCAGGGCCTGGCCCGCGGTCCCGTGGGCGTTCATCGCGCCCGTGCCATGGCCCTGGCCGTGGCCGCTGCGGGCGACGGCGCTGACGCAGCGACCGAAGGCGCCCGGCGAGGCCGGACGCTGCGAGGTCCCGGTGGTGCCGGCGGTCCGGGGCGTGGGTCGCAGATGGGCGCAGCTGCCGAAGACCGCGCTGGTGACCAGCTTCCCATGGGCCCCCTGCGCGGTGGGCAGGGAGACGACGTGGGTGGCGAGGGCCGCCGTGCCCCCCGCCGCCACCAGGGTCACGGCCACCGCCGCGGCGGCCGCCTTGGCGGGCAGGAGCGAGAACAGACCGGCGAGTGAGTTGCGCATGTGGCGACTCCTTGTGTGCGGGCGGCCATACCGGGGCGAGCCGGGCGGAGGGACCGTCGGCAGCGCTCGGGGGAGCTCCGCCTCCAGCCACCGCTCCAGGTCCTGGCTCATCTCAGCCGGGCCGCCGGGTGTCGGGTTGCATCACAGAGAGAACGCCCCGCTCCGCCGAAGTACCCAATCCCCCGACCGATCCGTCCCCGGCCGCCGGCACTCCCAGCTCCCGCGCCAGCCGCTTGCGGGCGGCGGCCAGCCGCGAGGCCACCGTCCGCTCGGGGATGCCCAGCGCTGCACCGATCTCGCGGTTGGAGTAGCCGTGGAGGTGGCGGAGGATGAGGGCCGCGGCCTGCCGGGGTGGGAGCCGGCGCAGCCCCGCCCGCAGGTCCAGGCGCTCCGCGGCGGCCGCGGGGTCCGCCCCCACCGGCGGCCGGCCCAGCCGCCGCACCAGCTCCTCCGCCGACCGCAGCCGCTCCCGCCGCCGCTGGGAGATGGCGACGTGGATGGCGATCCGGTGCAGCCACGCCTCGGCGGGGGCGGTCGGCTTCCAGCGGCCCCACACGGCGTAGGCCCGGGTGAAGGCCTCCTGGACGCAGTCCTCGGCGGCGGCCGGGTCCCGCAGCAGGGCGGTCAGGGTCTGCACCAGACGGGGATAGCTCTCGGTGTAGAGGCGGTCGAAGTCGGCCCGGGAGCCGGGCCGGTACGGGGCGGCCACAGCCCCAGGATAGGCGACGGCGGCCGCCGGCCTCCGCGGTCCCTGTCGCGAGGCGGTGACGGCCACCGGGTCGCGGCCGGCCCCCGGTCAGAGCTGGGAGGAGAGATCGGCCGGGGGCGCCCCGGACTCGGAGGGCGCCCGCCGGACCGCCCGCCGCACCTCCATCACCATGCCGCCCACGCCGATCCCCAGGACGCTGACCATCACCAGGACCAGGGGCAGGCCGATCTGGTCGAGGTTCGGCACCCCAAGGCCGGTGGCCAGCGAGAGACTGGCCAGGCGGGGGAGCGCCAGGGAGAGGACCCCGGCGGCGGCGAACAGCCAGCCGCCCCACCACAGGGTCCGGCCGGCGGTGGTCTGGGCGATACGGGTGGCCACCGACCCCGGCAGGCGGAGGTGGCGGCTGATGGCCCCGAAGGCCGCCCCGGCCGCCGCCTGGACGGTGGTGGTGCCAAGGCCGAAGACCGCGCCCGGCACCCAGGCCAGCCAGGGGCTGGGCATCGCCGGGGCCAGCGTCGTGTAGAGGATGAGGGCGAAGGCGCCAAAGCCCCACCCGGCGATGAAGCCGTGCACCAGCGCCATCCAGGGCCGCAGCGCCCGCGGCTGCGCGGCCTGGACCGCCGGCGCCGGGTGCGGGCGCCGGCCGGAGCGGTGCAGGTGCAGCAGGCGCCCGCTGCGGCGCACGTAGGCCCCCGCCACCACCATCGTCACCCCCACCAGGACGTAGACCAGCGCGTCCAGGACCGGGATGCGCAGGACCCGGCCCAGGGCCAGCCCCGCCAGCTCGCTGGCGATGGCCCGCTGGAGGGTGAAGGCCAGGGAGAAGAGGAGCCCCACCAGCAACCCCCGGCGGCTGGAGTAGCTGCCGATGGCGTAGCTGAAGGTGATGGGCCAGGTGTGCTCGTCCGGGGTGATCCCGTGGACCACCCCCAGCAGGTAGGCGGTGACCAGGACCAGCCCCACCGCCATCTCCGGGTGCAGGAGCATCAGCCGGCCGCCCGCGGCGCCGGGCCGCGGCGCCCCATTCGACGCTTCATTTGATACTGCGTCTCACTCATGACAGTTCCGATCATAGCGCATCCCGGCCGTGGCTGCACCGGGCGGCCCGGCCCGGCCCGGCCCCGTCTCAGTCCCGATACCATGAAGGCATGTCCAGCGCCCACACCCGCGACCGGGTCCTCGCCGCCGGCCAGCGGCTGACCCCGCAGCGGGACCTCGTCGCGGGCCTCCTGGAGGAGGCCACCCAGCCGGTCACGGCCCAGGAGGTCTGGCAGCGGGCGACGGGGCTGGCCCCCGGCATCGGGCGGGCCACGGTCTTTCGGACCCTGGACGCCCTGGTCGCGGCCGGCATCGCCCGCCGCATCGCGCTGGCGCCCCGCCGCACCGCCTACGTCTCCTGCTCCGACCGCCACCACCACCACCTGGTGTGCCAGCGCTGCGGCACCGTGCAGGAGCTCCCGGAGGCCGACGTGGCGCCCCTCATCCGACGCCTCCAGCGCGGGCGCGGCTTCGTCGTCGACCACGCCAGCCTCGACGTCATGGGGACCTGCGCGCCCTGCGCCGCCGCGCCGGCGGGGGCTCAGTCCCGGGGCGCGCCCAGCAGGGCGTCGACCGAGAGGGCCCCCGGACCGGTGAGCGCCAGCGCCGCGGCCCCGACCCCGAGGAGCAGGGCGAACTCGTAGCCGCCCTCCCGGGCCCCGTAGAAGCCCGAGGCCCAGTGGGCCCGGCCCACCGCCACCGCCATGTTGGCCGCCGCCACCGCCGCCGAACTCGGCCCACCCAGAGGCCCGGGCCGCCAGCGCCGGGCGCGGGACCCCCAGGCGCTCCAGGACCGAGGCGAAGGCCTCCGGGCCTCCGCGCTCCACCGCCGCCGGGAGGGCGGGGCCCAGCAGCCGGGTCAGCCAGGCCGGCGGGGTGCGGTCCGGGCCCCCGAAGAGCTTGGGGTAGCCGTGGGCCGCCAGGGTGGTCCCGACCGCCAGCCGCAGCCCCAGCAGGCCGAGGTCCGCCGGTCGGACCGCCGCCCGCCCGGCCCCGCGCCGACCCGATCGTCCGAATTGATTGCGATCCAGCAAATCATTCTCCTTGACGTAATGGTTCTCGTCATAGTATTATTTCATCATTCCTGCAGCGGCCGCCGTGCCCTGCCCCACCGCTCCGAGGATCCCTGCCGCCCATGCTTCGCCCCGCCGCCCCGCCGGCCCCGGTCCACCTCTCCCACCGCGCCCGCCTGCTCATCGTCAGCGCGGTCCTCATGGGCCTGTTCCTCAGCGCCCTCGACCAGACCATCGTCGGCACCGCCCTGCCCACCATTGTCACCGACCTCGGCGGCAACAGCCTGTACGTGTGGGTGGTCACCGCCTACCTGCTGACCAGCACCGTCACGGTGCCCATGTACGGCAAGCTCTCCGACCTCTTCGGGCGCCGGCCCCTGCTGCTCATCGGGATCAGCATCTTCCTTGTGGGCTCGGCCCTCTCCGGGCTCTCCCAGAACATGGCCGAGCTCATCCTCTTCCGGGGCATCCAGGGCCTGGGGGCCGGGGCCCTCTTCCCCATCGCCCTGGCGGTGGTGGGCGACCTCTTCAGCCCCCGCGAGCGCGGCCGCTACCAGGGCCTCTTCGGCGCCGTCTTCGGCCTCAGCTTCCTGGTCGGACCCTTCCTCGGCGGGTACATCACCGACAACATCAGCTGGCACTGGGTCTTCTACGTCAACGTCCCCATCGGGCTCGCCGCCCTCGTGGTGATCGCCATGGTGCTGCCCAACACCCGCCAGCCCAACGCCTCCGGCAACCTCGACTACCTGGGGGCGCTGACCTTCGTCGCCGGGGTGGTGCCGCTCCTGATCGGGCTGACCATGAAGGGCGTGACCGATGCCCAGGGGCAGCTCTACGGGTGGCTCGACTGGCGCGTCGGCGGGCTCATCGCCCTCTCGGCGGTCATCCTGGGCCTCTTCCTTGTGGTGGAGGCCCGGGCCAAGGAGCCCATCCTGCCCCTCGACCTCTTCCGCAGCGCCACCTACAGCGCCATCCAGGTGGCGACGTTCTTCCTCTCCTTCGGCTTCTTCGCCGCCGTCATCCTCCTGCCCCGCTACTACCAGGCGGTGCAGGGGATCAGCGCCACCCGGTCCGGCTACATGATCTGGCCCCTGCTGGTGGGGCTGATCGGCACCAGCATCGGCGCCGGCCAGCTGGTCAGCCACACCGGGCGCTACAAGCGCCTCCTGATCGTCTCCGCGGTCCTGCTGGGGCTGGGCATGTTCCTCATGACCCACCTCACCGCCCAGACCGGCAACCTGCCCCTTTGGACCTGGATGCTGATCGTCGGCCTGGGGGTCGGCCCCAGCATGTCCGTGTACACCGTGGTCGTCCAGAACGCCGTGCCCATGAGCCGGCTGGGGGTCGCCACCAGCTCGCTCACCTTCTTCCGCCAGGTCGGGGGCACGGTCGGCCTGGCGATCGCCGGCACCATGGTCGGCTCCAGCTTCACCACCAGCCTGCCGGGCCAGCTGGTGCGGGCCGGGGTGCCGCGCGCGGTCGTGGCCCACCTGCCCCGGGGCAACAGCTCCCAGCTCACCGGCGTCGGCAACCTGGCGGCGGCCCTGCGCCGCGCCCTCCCGGTGCCCCTGCGCGGCCTGGCCGACGTGATGGCCCAGGGCATCCACAACGCCCTGGGCCTGGCCATCGCCCAGACCTTCTGGCTGGGGGTCATCGCCAGCGGGGTCGCCCTGGTGGCGGTGCTGGTGATGCGAGAGCTCCCGCTGCGAACCACCATGGCCGGCCACCAGCCGCCGGCGGCGATGGCCGACGCCGCGGTGGTGGCGACCGTCTC
Source organism: bacterium (assembly GCA_021802045.1). Classification (GTDB taxonomy): domain Bacteria; phylum Chloroflexota; class Dormibacteria; order Aeolococcales; family Bog-877; genus JAKABB01. The sequence goes on along the minus strand of JAKABB010000049.1, from coordinate 583 downwards.
CGAGCCCGCGGTGCCGGAGGAGGTCGCATGACCCCCCCCGCGGTCCCGGCCCGACCCGCGCCCGCCGCCGAGCCCGGTCCGGGCCCGCGGGCCCGCCTGGCAGGCGAGGCCCTCCGGCTCCTGGAGGGCCTCGCCTGCCAGCACTGGCGCCGCAGCGCCGACAGCTGGGGTCGGCGCGAGCTCAGCCTCCTGCAGCTCCACGTCCTCGCCACCCTGCAGGCCCACGGGCCCCTGCCCATCGGGCAGCTGGCCGAGATCGCGCACATGGGGGCCCCCTCCACCAGCACCCTGATGGACCGCCTGGAGGAGCACGGGCTGGTGTGCCGGGCCCGGGAGCGCGAGGACCGGCGGGTGGTCATCGCCCGGCTCACCGACCAGGGCCGGGCCCTGGTCGACGAGGCCATCGGGGTCAAGCGAGCCGGCGCCGAGCGGGTGCTGGCCCGCCTCAGCGACCAGGAGCTCGGCGCGGCCGTGGGTCTCCTGCGCCGGATCGGCGAGATCCTGGAGGAGCTCCCGGCCGCCACCGGCTGACGGTCGCCAGCGGCCGGGGCCGCGGGGCCGGGGTCAGGCCGTCCGGCCCCGC
>JAKABB010000154.1 GCA_021802045.1 bacterium | reverse complement strand
GGCGGTGCCCGCCCCGGCGCGGCCGCGGCCGCCGTCGGCGCCGGCCGCAAACCGGGTGGGCGCGGCTCCCGGCTGCAGGGGCGGCGGCGCCATGCGTGAGGAGGCGGTCACGGGGCTGCGCTCGCTCTTCGAGGTGATGGAGCGGCTGCGGGCGCCCGACGGGTGCCCCTGGGACCGGGTCCAGACCCACGCGACCCTGGGCCCGTACCTGCTGGAGGAGAGCTACGAGCTCCTGGACGCCATCGACCGGGGCTCGGTCGCGGAGATCGTGGAGGAGTTGGGGGATGTTCTGGTGGAGGTGGCCATGCACGTGGCCATCGGGGCGGAGCAGGGGACCTTCGACCTGGTGACGGTCGCCGGTGACGCCGAGCGGAAGATGGTGCGCCGCCACCCGCACGTGTTCGGCGAAGCCGTCGCCACCAGCGCCGAGGCGCTCCTGCCCAGCTGGGAGCGGATCAAGGCGGCGGAGAAGCCCGCGCGGCTGTCGATGCTGGATGGGATCCCGGCGGGCCTGCCGGCCCTGGCGGCGGCGCTGGCGGTGCAGCGGCGCCCCGCCCGGGTGGGGCTGGACCCGGTGCCCGCGGCGGCCGCCAGCGCCGGGGCGGCGGCGGCGCTGGCGGCGATGCCGGCCGGGGACGCCAGCGAGGAGGCCCGGACGGCGGCGGTGGGGGAGCTCCTGTTCGCGGTGGTGGCCCTGGCCCGCCATCTGGGCGTCGACCCCGAGCAGGCGCTGCGGCAACGGGCCACGGCCTTTCGGGCGCGGGTCGCCCGTCTGGAGGCCGGCTGCCGGGCGGATGGGCTGGCCCTGGCCGATCTCGACGACGCGGAGCGGGCCCGGCGCTGGGTCCAGAGCGCCGATCCGGGGGCGCAGCCGGGGCCCTGAGCCGGTGCACCGCGCGGGGGGCCGTTGTCGCCGGGGCCGACAGGCGCCTATACTCCCGCTGCAGGGGCTCCCTTCCCGTCCTTCCCCACGTCCCACCCATGTCCCAGCCGTCATCGCCCTCTCCCCGAGCCGCCGCCGGGCGCCGCGCACCGGTCCCGCGCGAATTGCGGATTCGCTGGCGGCTCTTCCGCCGGGCCCACCCGTTGCGGACGTGGCATGGGGTCGCCGCCGCCTTGGCCTTGGGCGTGGTCTGGATCGGACTTGGGCTGGTCGGGGGCTTTCGCAGCGACCTTGGCCTGCGCCGGCAGCTCGACGGGCTGGTCCGCCAGAACGCCCAGCTGGCGCAGACCGTCTCCCAGCGCCGTGCGGAACTGGCCGCCTCGGCCCAGCCGGGGTGGGGTGGGGTTGCCGCCGCCGCCGCCGGCATGGCCGGCCCGCGGGCGGTCGTCTACGTGCTCCAGGGTCCGGCGCGGCGCGGGCATCGCTCGGGCGCGTCCCACGGCTGACCGCACGGCCGGGAGGGCGGCGCGTTGTGCAGACGCGGCGCGGGGCCGGTATCATGAGGGGGCGGCGTGGAGCAGTGGCAGCTCGTCGGGCTCATAACCCGAAGGTCCCAAGTTCGAATCTTGGCGCCGCAACGACCACCCTCCCTTCGGGCCGGCCCGCGGCGGCCGTGGGCGAGCGGGTGGCCACGGGGCATGGTCAGCGCCCGGGGCCGCAGGCGGTGAGCTGGCCGCGAGCCGAGGCCCGGCGGTATAGCTCAGGGGTTAGAGCGCTCGGCTCATAACCGAGGTGTCCCTGGTTCGAATCCAGGTACCGCCACGTGGACCGCCGCCGCCCGGGATGGGTCGGGGCCCAGCCCGATGAGACCCCCGGTCACCGTCGCGCCCTCGGCCGGCCGCCAAACGGGGGGGAGGGTGGACGCTTGGGGGACCGGCTACAATTCGCGCCGATGCGACCGCAACGCCGCTCGGCCGTCTTCGCCCTCTTGCTGGTGGGGATCCTGTTCGCCGCCTTCGCGCTCTGGCGGGCGGTGCCAGCGCCGGCGATCCCCTCCGCATCCACCGGAGCGCTCCAGACGGCGCTGGCCAACGCCCAGGCCCTCCAACTCCACAAGCTCTCCCCCTCGGCGGTCCCCCATGGGCAGCACGTCATCAGCGCCACCCGCCCCGCCCAGGTGCTCAACGGGGGCACCCAGGTGGACTGGTACACGCGGAACGGGCACGAGTTCCAGTCCACCACCGAGGGGATCGATGTCGCGGCCCTCTTCGGGCGCTATAACTACAGCCACTACAACATCCACCCCTCGGGGAACAACAACTTGCTCCTGACCGTGATCCTGCCGAACCTGCTGATCGTGGGGATCATCGTGCTGTTCGTCTGGTGGATGCTGCGGCAGTCCCAGAGCGGCAACAACCAGGCCATGAGCTTCGGCCGCAGCCGAGCCCGCCTCATCGCGGGGGACAAGCCGGCGATCACCTTCGTCGATGTCGCCGGGGTGGAGGAGGCCAAGCAGGAGCTGAGCGAGATCGTCGAGTTCCTGAAGTACCCCGACAAGTTCACGTCCCTGGGGGCTCGCATCCCCAAGGGCGTGCTGCTGGTCGGGTCGCCCGGGACCGGCAAGACCCTCCTCAGCAAGGCGGTGGCGGGGGAGGCCGGGGTCCCCTTCTTCAGCATCTCCGGGTCGGAGTTCGTCGAGATGTTCGTCGGGGTCGGCGCCTCCCGGGTGCGGGACCTCTTCGACCAGGCCAAGAAGAACAGCCCCTGCATCGTGTTCGTGGATGAGATCGACGCCGTGGGGCGGCAGCGTGGCGCCGGCCTCGGCGGCGGTCACGATGAGCGGGAGCAGACCCTCAACCAGCTGCTGGTGGAGATGGACGGCTTCGAGACCAGCACCCACGTCATCGTCATCGCCGCCACCAACCGTCCCGACGTCCTTGACCCGGCGCTGCTCCGGCCTGGCCGCTTCGATCGGCACGTCACCCTCGACCGGCCCGACATCCGGGGCCGCAAGGCGATCCTGGAGGTCCATGCCCGCAACAAGCCCCTGGACCCCGACGTCAACCTGGAGGTGCTGGCCCGGCAGACGCCCGGCTTCAGCGGCGCCGACCTCAGCAACCTCATCAACGAGGCGGCCATCCTGGCGGCGCGGCAGAACCACAAGACCATCGGCATGCACCAGATGGAGGAGGCGATCGCCCGGGTCATCGCCGGTCCCGAGCGAAAGTCGCGGATGATCTCGGAGAGCGAGAAGGTCACCATCGCCTACCACGAGATGGGCCATGCCCTGGTGATGCGGAGCCTGCCCCACTGCGCGCCGGTGCACAAGATCAGCATCATCAGCCGGGGCATGGCTCTGGGCTGGACGATGAGCCTGCCCGAGGAGGACAAGTACCTGGTCAGCAAGGCCGAGCTCAACGACCAGCTGGCGGGGATCCTCGGCGGCCGGGTCGCGGAGGAGCTCTTCCTTGGTGACACCAACATCACCACCGGGGCCTCCGACGACATCGGCAAGGCCACCAAGCTGGCCCGGCGGATGGTGACCGAGTGGGGGATGAGCGAGAAGCTCGGCCCGCTGGCCTTCGGCACCAAGGAGGAGCTGGTGTTCCTGGGCCGGGACCTGGGCGAGCAGCGCAACTACTCCGAGGAGGTTGCCGGGGAGATCGACCAGGAAGTGCACTCCCTGGTCGACAACGCCTACCTCACCGCCAAGAAGGTGCTCACCAAGCGCCGTCACATCCTGCGCGCCCTGGCCGAGCAGCTGGTGCAGGTCGAGACCATGGACGCCACCGAGATGGACGAGATCATTCGCCAGACCGAGGAGGAGACCCCGGCCGCCGCCGGCATGTAGACTGCACCCGGGTCACGGTCCCAGGACAGCGAGGCACCGACCGCCGGCAGCGGCGGCGGCGACCGTCCCCGGGGCCGGGACGCCGCCATCCCCGCTTGGATCATGGAGATGACCGAGACGGATCAAGCACTGCGGACGGCTTCGACGACGCCGGTGCCGGTGCGGGTCGGGCTGGTCGGGGCCGGGCGCGCCGGCTGGGCTCTGGGGGCGTCCCTGCGGGCCGCCGGCTGGCCGGTGGAGGCCGTAGCCTCCCGGCGGCTGTCGGCCGCGCGGCGCCTGGCCGCCGCGGTCGGGGCCGTGGCGCTGCCGCAGGTGGAGACGGTGCTGACCCGAGCCGCCCTGACCTGGCTGTGCGTGCCCGACGACGGGCTGGCGTCGCT
>JAKABB010000153.1 GCA_021802045.1 bacterium | reverse complement strand
CTCGGCCGCCACCCCGGCGCGCGCGGCCGCGGCGATGGCGGCACGGAGCCGGTCGCAGCGCTCGCCGGCGCCGGCGCCGCTGGCGAGCTGCCCCGCCAGGTAGGCGGCCAGGGGCGCGATCTGGCGCGCACCGGAGGTGTGGGCCGCCTCCCCGGCGAGCTGCAGCACCAGCCGGCCTTCCTCCGGTGTCAGCCCGGTGCCCGCGGGCACCGGCTCCAAGCCCTCCAGGAATCGATCGAACCACGCGTTCATGGCGACCTCCGCTTGGGGGCCCCGGGCCCCGGTGGCGCCCGGCGGAGGTAGGTCCGCGGGCGTGTTCCAGTTGTGGAAGGAATGGCCGTCCGGGTCCAGCCGCCGCCACTCGGCCTCCTCGACGGGGAGGACGCGCAGACGGGCCAGGGCCAGGTGGCAGGCCAGGACCTCGTCCGCCAGCGCCGCCGCCAGCGGTCCCGCCGCCCGCCGGCGGTAGACCGCCAGCAGCGGCTCCCAGCGGCCGGCCCGGCGGGGCACCACCGCGTCAGCCGTCGGGTCCGCGCGGGCCCGGGCCAGCAGGTGGTCGGCGAGCCGGGGGTCGGGGTCCGGCATGTCGCACGCCACCACCAGCACCAGCTCGCTGTCGGCGGCGCGCAGGGCGGTGACGATGCCGCCGAGCGGGCCGCGGCCGGGGACCAGGTCGGGGACGGCCGGGCACGGCAGCCCGCTCGTGTCCGCGCCGCAGACCAGGGCGGCGGTCACGAGCGGGCGCAGGCGCCGGTAGGGGCGGGCGATCAGGGGCCCGTCGGGCAGCGGCAGCGACGCCTTGTCCCGGCCCATCCGCCGGCTGCCTCCGCCCGCCAGGATGCAGAGGGTGGCCGTCGCCGGCCCCGCGGCCGCGCCGGGCTCAGCCACGGGGCGCGGCCGGGCCGCGGTCGGTGCCCGTGATCCGCCCGGGGTGGCTGTACACGTTGCAGTGGTCGTCGCGCAGGAAGCCGACCAGGGTCACCCCCAGGCGCTCTGCCGTCTCCACCGCCAGCGACGAGGGGGCCGAGACCGCCGCCACCACCCCCAGCCCGGCCGCGGCCGCCTTCTGCACGATCTCGAACCCAGCCCGGCCGCTGACCAGCAGAAGGTGGGTGGAGAGGGGGAGGGCGTCGTGGCGGAGCCCCCACCCGACCAGCTTGTCGACCGCGTTGTGGCGGCCCACGTCCTCCCGCACCAGGACCGTGGCGCCCTCGGCGTCGACCAGGGCCGCCGCGTGGAGCCCCCCGGTGCGGGCGAACACCGCCTGGCCCCGGCTCAGGCGATCGGGCAGTGCGCACAGGGCGGCGACGCTCCACGAGCTCATCGACGCCACCGGCCGGCAGGTGGCGGCCACCGCGTCCAGGGTGACGCTGCCGCACAGCCCGCACGCCGAGCTGGCCGGCAGCGCCCGCTGCCACCCCAGCCGCCCGGGGGGGAGGGGGCTGACGAGGCGGATGTCGACCAGGTTCTCCACCTCCGGCAGCAGCTCGATGCTGACCCCGCGGGGTTCGAGCGCGCCCTGGCCACTGGGCGCGGTCCGGACCAGGGCCACGTCGTGCCGGGTGCGGATCACCCCCTCTGCGTGGAGCAGCCCCAGGGCCAGGTCGACGTCGTCGCCGGGGGTGCGCAGGACCACCGCCAGCGGCGCCCCGTCGACGCACAGCTGCAGCGCCTCCTCGGCGGCGACCTGGTCGGCGCTGGCCTCCAGCACGCCCGCCCGCCAGCGGTGGGTGGTCACCGCGCGGGCGGCGGACCGCCCCCGTGTCGGCTCCTCCCGACTGGCCATCACGCTGGTGATCGTACCCCGCCGCCAGCGCGCCCCCGGGGACCGCGGCGGGGGCGGGAGGTCCGCCTCCGGTACGGTGGGGGGAATGGGAGTCATGGCCCTGGCCGCCTCACCCGCGTCCCCGGGGGGGTGTCGCCGGCCGCCCCGGCGCCCGCCGGGCGGCCGCGCCCGGTGAGGCCGGCGCCGGTGGGCGGGTCCAGGTCGCGTGGGCTGGCGCTGGCGCTCGCGGCCACCCTGCTGTGGTCGACGACCAGCGTCCTGATCGACCCGCTGGTCAACCACTTCGGCCTCAGCCCCATCCAGGTGAGCCTGTGGCGGGCCCTGCTGGTCACCGGCATGCTGGCCGGGATCATCGTCGCCTCGCGGCCTCGCCGGGTGTGGCCCGGGCTGCGGGCACTCCTCTACTACGCGGTCTACGGCGCGATCGGGATCGCCGTTCTCAGCGTCCTCTGGAGCCGCTCGGTGCAGGTCAACAAGGCCTCCGTGGCCACCGCCCTCATCTTCAGCGCCCCGGTCTTCGTCGCCATCGGCTCGCGCTGGCTGGTGCGCGAGCGGATCGGTGCCTGGACGGCGGCCGCCGTGGGGCTCAATGTCGCCGGCTGCGCTCTGGTGGCCGGTGTCGTCGGGGCCCATGGGGTGAGGGCCCCCAGCCTGGTCGGGCTTGGCCTGGGACTGGCCAGCGGGGTGGCCTTTGCGGCCTACACCCTGCTCGGGCGCGGTGCCGGCCGGGTGAGCGACGTCAGCCCGCTGGTGGTGCTGGCCTGGGTCTTCGGCTGGGGCACCCTGGCCCTGCTCGGCTGGGGCCTGGCGGCGCAGGGCCCGGCGGTCGTCCACCCCGCCCTGGACGCCGGCGGCTGGGGGCTCCTCCTGGCCCTGGCCGCCGGGCCGACGCTGCTGGGGTATCTCTGCTACACGGCCAGCGTGGTCACCACGCCGGCCATCGTCGTCAGCCTGCTGAGCACCCTCGAACTGCCCATCACCGCCTTCCTGGCCCGGGTGTTGCTGGGCCGCCGGCTCGACGGCTGGCAGTCGCTGGGGGCTGCGGCCATCCTGCTGGGGGCGGTGGTCCTGCAGGTGTGGGGCGCCGTCCGGGGCCGGCGCCGCCGGCTCGCGCTCAGCCAGCCGATCGTGCCCGGCCCGTAGGGCCTGCGGGCCGCGGCCCCCCGGCGGCGGGGCGCCGCGGGGCCATCAGTCGGGCATGGGCGCCGTCTCGAGGAGGCGGAGGTCGCCGTCGGGGAAGCGCAGCCGGGGCTCGCCGACGGTCGCCTCGGGCGCCACCACCTCGGCGCGCAGGACCAGCTGGACCCGGCCGTCCACGGCGGCGGCGGCCGGCATGTTGGGGTTGCCGGCCCGGACCAGGCGCTCGGCCATGCGCGCCGAGGGTGCCTCGTCCAGGCGGCGGTGTCCCACCGAGGTGTAGTAGGAGCCGGTGCCGGGCGCCAGGAGGGTGCCGGGGTGGCCGGCGAGGACCCGGGCCAGCACCGTGGGCAGGGCCGCGGTCGCCAGGGCCGTGAGCCGGCGGGAGAGGGTGCCGTTGGTGTCCTCGGGCCGGATCTCGGCCTGGTCCTGCCAGAGGACGGGGCCGAGGTCGATGGAGCGGGCCACCCGCTGGATGGTGATCCCCGCCCGCGCCTCCCCGTTGACGATCGCCCAATACACGGGCTCGGGCCCGCGGTAGGCTGGGAGCAGGGAGGGGTGGACGTTGATCCAGCCCAGGGGGGGGACCGCCAGCGCCGGGGCGTGCAGGATCTGGTTGAAGCTGGCCATGAAGCCGAGGTCGGGCCGCAGCGCGGTCAGCTGGCGCAGGCTGTCCGCGTCGTTGACCCGTTCCAGGCGCAGGAGCGGGACGTCGAGGTGCTGGGCAATCTGGCTGAGGGCGTTCTCGGCGCGGACCACCGGGTGGGCGTCGGGGCTGGTCACCAGCCCCACCACCTCCACCTGCGCTCGCAGCAGGGCCAGCAGGATGGCCACGCTGAAGTGGGAGGGGAATCCGGTGAACACGACCCGGGGCGCTCCGGCCGCCGGCGGTCGGGGCGGCCGGGGGGGCGGAGCTGGCAGCACCAGGTCCGGCACCATCCGGAAGCTGGGCAGTGCCCACAGCGCGGCCGCCACCTCCTCCAGCCACGCGCTGGGGGCGGGGCGGGAGGGCGCGGCCGAAGGGGCAGGGCACACGGGCAAGGGGCCTCACGAAGCGGGCGGTGCGGGCCGGCAGTCGTGGCCCCGGAGCCTAATCGTAGTCACCAGCCCCCTGCTACGATCCCGGGCCGGTGACCGGGGCAGGCGGGGACGGGCGGCAGCGGGCGCGGCCGCGGCGCGCCCCGCGGGCGCGGCTGCCCGCCGGGCG
>JAKABB010000048.1 GCA_021802045.1 bacterium | reverse complement strand
CCGGCCACGCCCGCCCCGGGCCCGGGGGCGCGCGCCGGCAGGGTCAGGGCCACCACCGTGCCCCGCCCGGGGCTGGAGCGCATGCGCACCCGACCCCCGAGGCCGGTGGCGCGCTCGGTCATGCCGACCAGGCCCAGCTGCCCGGCCTCGGGGGTCGGGGGCACCCGGAAGCCGACCCCGTCGTCGGCCACCAGCAGGTGGGCCTGGCCGCCCCGGTCCTGGAGGCGCACCACCGCCCGGGTGGCGCGCGCGTGCTGGGCCACGTTGCCCAGCGCCTCCTGAGCGATGCGGTAGCAGGCCAGCTCCACCGGGGTGGGCCAGCGGGGGACCCGGTCCGGCATCTCCATCGTCACCGGGATGCCGGCGGTCCGCTCGACGTCCCGGCCCAGGCGGGGCAGGGCGGCCACCAGGCCCAGGTCGTCCAGCACCGATGGGCGCAGCCCCTGGACCAGGGTCCGCAGGTCGCTGCTGATGGTCATGGCCTGGCGCGCGGCCTCGATGAGGGCCAGGCCCGTGTCCGGGGGCAGGGACGGGGAGCCGGCCAGCCCCTCGAGCCGGCGCCCGAGGTGGATCAGCATCTGCAGCGCCTCGTCGTGGATCACCTCCGCCAGCTGCCGCCGCTCCTCCTCCAGGGCGTTGACCACCCGGGCCGCGTACGACTGGACCCGGTGCTGGTCGCGCAGTTCGCCGGTGATGTCCTGCAGCACCACCTGGCGCACGGCGCCGCCGGGGTCGACGGTGGTGGTCTCCACCCGCAGGGCCCGGGCCGCGCCGTCGGGGCCCTGGAGGGTGAGCACCGCCCCCGGTCGCCCCTCCCGCTCGGCGGTGGTCCCGGGCCCCAGCAGCGCCGCCACCGTCAGGCCCCGCGGATCCCGGCCGAAGAGCCGCACCGCCGCCGGGTTGGCCTCGGCCACGGAGCCCCCCGCGTCGGTCACCAGGATCGGGGCGTGGTTGCTGCCGAACAGGGCCCGGTAGCGGGCCTCGGCCAGCTGGTGGGCCCGGGCGGCGGCGGCGGCCTGCCAGCGCGCCGCCCCCTCGCGAGCGATCCGCTGGCCCACGAAGGCCGCCACCGCGTCGAGAGCCAGCAGCTGCCCGGCGTCGACCCAGCGCGCCGGGGCCGCGTCGCTGAGCGCCAGGGTCGGGATCATCAGCGCGGTCACCCAGGCGGCGGTGGCCAGCGATCCGGGGAGCCCGAAGTTGAGGCTGGCGTAGAGGACCGGCAGGAGGAGGAGCGGTAGGGTCGCGGCCGCCGGGATCCCCAGCGGGCGCAGCCAGCCGCCGAGGGCCGCCCCGGCGTGCAGCGCCACCAGCAGGATGACCAGGACCTGCACCACCCAGAACCGCCGCTGCCGGAGGGGGGGGCGGACCGCGCCCCGCAGCGTCGCCCGCCAGTCCGGCGGGGCCGCGGCGGTCACCGCTCGGCCAGCGGCTCGATGGAGACGATGGCGTGGGTCACGGCGTGGACCACGGCCTCGGTGCGCGAGTTGACCCGAAACTTCTCGAAGATGTTGTGCAGGTGCCCCTCCACCGTGCGCAGGCTGATGCCCAGATCCTGGGCCACCTCCTTGTTGGCCAGGCCCCGGGCGATGAGGCGGAGCACGTCCAGCTCCCGCGGGCTGAGCTCGTCGGAGGCGTACTGCGAGGGCAGGCGCGACCGGGCCAGCCGCGCCGAGAGCTCGGCCTGGAGGACGGTCGACCCGGCAGCCACCGCTCGCACCGCCTCCACCAGCTCCCGGCTGGGCGCGGTCTTCAGCAGGTAGCCCGAGGCTCCGGCCCGGAGGGCCTCGCGCACGTAGTCCTCGTCGTCGTAGGCACTCACGATCAGCACCCGGGCCGCGGGCGCCACCCCGGTGATCTGCCGGGCCGCCTCGATGCCGTTGATGCCGGGCATGCGCATGTCCAGGATCACCACGTCCGGTTGCAGGCGCTGGGCCAGCTCCACCGCCAGGTCGCCGCGGGCGGCCTCCCCCACCACCTGCAGGTCCGGCTCCCGCTCCAGGATCTCCCGGGTGCCCTCGCGCACCAGGGTGTGGTCCTCGGCGATGACGACGCTGATGAACTCGGCCATGGGGATCTCGCAGTGCAGGCGACGCTGGGCGACCGAGCCGCCCTGTCACGTCCGGCCGATCTCAGCATAGTCAAGGCCCAAGGGTCGCCGACAGGTGTTTTCACCCGGCCCCCGGCCGCGGCTTTCCGCGGCGCCCACGGGGACCACCCGGCACGGCCCCCCGCAGGAGGCGGGCCGCGGCGCCCCCACCCCCGCGCCGTCGCCGCGACTGCCCCCCGGTCCCGCGGCCGAACCCGCACGGATCGACACCGGCGGCGGGGTTCAGGGCGGCCCGGCGGCCTCGACGATCTGCTCGACCCGGCGGGGGGCGCGGCCGGCCACCTGCCGATGGGAACGGCCGCCGAGCGTGCCGGGACGGCTCCGGTCCTGGCCGCGGCAGCGGGGCTGGGCGCGACGGTACCGGGTACGGCTCAGGCGGCCGCGGCGGCCGTCGCCGCCCGCGGACCGGTGGGCGCACCCCCGGGCGCGCCCGGGCCCGATCGCGGGCAGAGGCGAAGGGGAGGGCCGGTGGCGGCGCCGCCTCCGCCGGGCGGGGCGTCGCGACCGGGCCCGTGGGGAGGCGGCGCGGCGCGGAGTCGCCACGGGAGCGCTCCCGCCGGTGGACCGGTGCAGATTTCGGCCCCGGCATGTAATCTGGCCCGGAGGTCGGACCCGAGTGTGGGCAGCCCCAGGGTGCCCCGGAGGAGACGCCATCAACCAGCCAGCGCCGTACCTGCACTGGGGAGTCATCCTCATCTCGCTGCCGAACCTGGGCCTGATCGCCTTCATGATCGTGCTCTTCGTCCTGGCCCTCCTCCTGCCCTTCCCCGGCCGCAAGGGTCGCGAGCGCAGCTACCGGGAGGGCGACCATGAGCAGTGAGGTCGGCCCCACGCAGGAACCCTCGCCCGCGGTACCGGGGAGCCGCAGCTGGACCGTCTGGCTGCGGCGGCTGATCCAACGCGAGCTACCGATGGAGCACCTGCTGCCGGATCGAGAGCCGGCCTACGTGGGCTCGTGGGTCTACGTCTTCGGGGTGGTGGCGATCGCCTCCCTGATCCTGGTGATCGCCAGCGGGGTGGTGCTGGCCTTCTTCGGGCCGCAGTGGTGGCACGTCTCGCCCCAGGGCCACTTCTTCAACAGCCTGCACTTCTGGAGCGTGCAGATGTTCTTCATCTTCATGGTGCTCCACCTCTGGGGCCAGTACTTCGCCCAGGGCTGGCGGGACGGGCGGGCGGCCACCTGGATGGTGGGGGTGGTGGTCTTCCTGATCAGCGTGGTCACCGCCTTCACCGGCTACCTCTCCCAGCAGAACTTCGACTCCCAGTGGATCGCCATCAACGCCAAGGACGGCGTCAACGCCACCGGAGCCGGAGCCTTCTTCAACGTCCTCAACTTCGGCCAGATGTACGGGCTGCACATCGTGCTCTTCCCCCTCCTGGTCACCGGGCTGGTGACCTGGCACGTGGTCCTGGTGCGGATGCGGGGGGTGGTCAAGCCGCCCGAGGAGGAGCGCCGGTGAGGCGCCGGGGCATCGACCGGCAGCGCTACTACCGGGGCGTGCCCACGGCCCCCTACGACCTCATCAAGGAGATCACCGTGGCCCTGGCGGTGATGCTGGTGGTGGTGCTGGCGCTCAGCGCCTTCCTCTCCTCGCCGGACGAGCCCCCGGTCACGATTCAGAGCTGGGCCCACAACGCGCCGCTGGACTTCCTGCAGACGGCCGGGGCCGAGCTCCAGGGGACCACCGTCAGCAGCGACTACGGGCCGCCGTACAACGCCGACCCGACGCGGGCCGACGGCGACCTCAGGGTCGGCCTCGGCGCGGCGGTGCAGACCCTGGGGCCGCTGGCGCCCCAGGCGTGGGCCGGAGTGCACCAGCCCGTCAACGCGGCCCAGGCGGATGTGATCCAGCCCCTGGAGCTGGCCGCGGTGGGCCGGCCGGCGCTGGCGGCGGCGCTGCGCCGATACCAGCTGGCCTCGAGGGCCCAGCGGGGCCGCTGGGTCGCCGCCTACGACGCCGCCCTCCAGCACGCCCGGGTCCACGGCCCGCTGGTCCTCGTCGGCCGGGGCCACTACGGGCCCCTCAACGTCATGCTGCAGGGGCTGCTGGCGGACGCCCGCAGCGGGGCCCTGGACGCGCTGCTGACCCAGAGCGGCCACTTCTACGAGACCAACTACACCAAGCCCCTGCTGTTCCTGGGGGACGGCGCCTACCTGGCCGGGCTGGCCGCCCAGCAGAAGCTGGCCGGCAGCCAGTGGGGCATGACCAACGAGACCGGCCGCTACCCGGGGCAGGCCTGGCTCTGGCTCTACACCTTCTGGTACCAGATCCCCCCCTTCAACAGCGCCAGCAACGCCGACCTCATGGTGGTGCTGCTGATGGGTGTGCTCAGCACACTGCTGGTGCTGGTGCCGTTCATCCCCGGACTGCGGGACCTGCCCCGCTGGCTGGGGCTGCACCGCCTGGTCTGGCGGGAGCACTACCGCTTCCTGCGGGAGGCCCGGCCCGGCGACCGGCCCTAGCGCCGTCGGCGCCGGGAGGCGATCGGGCCGGCCCCGGCCGGGGCCATCGACGGCGGCCCGGACGGCCCGGGCCGCCGCGTGGTCAGACCGGGAGGTTGCGGACCACCAGCACCGGGCAGGGGGCCAGGTGGATCACCTGGTAGGCGGTGCTGCCCAGCACCAGCCCCGCCAGCTGGGAGCGGCCGCGGGACCCCATCACGATCAGTTCGGCGTGGCGAGCGACGGCCGCGTCCGCGACCTGCTGCCCCACGGGGTCGGTGCCCGACACGACCGACCCTGTCACCGTGGCACCGGCTGCCCGCAGCCTTGCCACGGCGGCCTCCACCATGGCCTGGGCCTCGGCGGGCACGACATCCGCGGGCCCCAGCGCCGCGCCCACTCCGACCCCGACGCTGGGGGCCAGGTAGAGGAGCTCCACATGGAGCACCTCCACCTCGGACCCCAGGCGACCCGCCATCTCCTGAGCCACCGCCAGCGCACGCTGGGACGGCTCCGAGTCATCGATGGCCACGAGGATCTTGTCGAACATCACCGCTCCTCCACCCGCACGGGCTCGGGACGCGGCTCCTGCCGGCGGTACCACGGCGTGCCCAGACGGGGCAGGACCACCCGGTCCAGCCCCCACCAGCCACTGACGCGCCAGGCCAGGATGAGGAAGATCTCCAAGAGGATCAAGGTGGGGTTGGTGCTGGCGGCGCCAGCCAGCATGTAGTTCAGGTTCATGAAGGCGCCGAAGAAGGCGGCGATCCCGGTGAACAGGCCCAGGATCAGAGCGGCTCCCACCAGCAGCTCACCGACGGCGACCAGGTAGGAGAAGAGGCCGGCGTTGGGCAGCACCACGCCACGCAGGAAGCCGGCGTACCAGCCCTGCACCGCCGGGTACTGGCCGTGGGCCTGGGCGATGGCGCCCAGGGCGAACCCGTGGATGGCCGTCCCGGCCCCGCTGCCGACCCAGGCGGGGTTCTGCAGCTTCTCCAAGCCGGCCGTCAGCCACTGCCAGCCCACGAAGAGGCGGACCACCAGCCACAGACCGGCCACACGGGTGTCGGCGAACGCCAACCGTGCCATTCGCGGCTCCGGGATCTCAGTCACGTAACGGGTCGACGCCCCGCGGATCGACCCTGCCACTCTCGCTGTGGCCATCACCACTGACCTCCGGGGGGCTTCAGCCCCGCATCCGGTGGCGGGGTTCACTGGTGTCCCGTCACCCTCCCATCGTCGGCCGCGACCGCCCGGCGGCCATTGGGGCGATCACGGGCGACGGGCCCAGTGAAATCCCCGACCACGGCCGCACCCTGGAGCAGCGGCCAGCGCGGGCTCGGTCACCGTTCCGGCCACCCGGGCCGCGGCGCGGCCCGGCACCGCACCGGCTGGGACCGGGCGACCGGTCAGTGGTCCCGGTCCGGACGCCCCCGCACCGCCGGGCGCCAGCCGGCGCTCATCTGGTGGTCAGTACTGCGACCAGGGGATGTTCCAGTCGGCCTCGCCGTTGATCGCCCCCGCGGCCAGCCCGGTGTGCTGCACCACGATGATGTCGCCGGGACGGCTGAAGTTGTAGAACCACACGGCGTCACTGGGGTTCTGCTCGATGCAGCCGAAGGAGACGTTGGCCACGCCGTGGTCGTAGATGTCCCAGTTGGCGGCGTGCATGAAGTAGCCGTCGGTGGAGATGGCCACGTCGTTGTAGACGTTCTCCGCGTAGAGGCCGGGATAGCCGATGGTGGCCGAGTTCATGAAGACGCTGGGGGCCTTGTAGAGGACCACCAGGGTCCCGGAGATGGTGGGGAAGCCGGGGCGGCCGAGGCTGACCGGCTCTCGCCGGATCAGCTTGCCGTTGCTGTACACCAGGGCCATGTGGGTCAGGGCGTTGACGTAGGTGATGTGGTTGTCGACCACCGTGAAGGACGAGATGAAGTTGGAGTTCTCGAGTCGATGCCCGGCCAGGCGCAGGCCATTGAAGTGCGCGGAGACGGTCACCTTCTCCCCCACCGGCCAGAAGTGCTGCGGGCGCCAGTGCAACTCGCTGGCGGTGAACCAGCGGAACTTGCCGGGCTGAGGCCGGCTCATCTGCACCGACACGTCGCCCTGCACCACCGGCTGCAGGGAGGCCGGGATCGGCGTCGAGAAGTCGAGCACCACCACGGCTCCCTCCCCCACCCCCTGGCCGTTGGAGGGGGAGACGGTGGTCGAGAGCTGCAGGGGGGGCAGGGGGCGGCGCATGGTGGCGAAGGACCGCTGGATCACCTCCTTGTGCCCGGAGGTGTTGGCCACCACCACCCGCATCTGGTAGGGGCTGGCCCAGGCCAGGGGGGCGGTCGGCGTCCATCCCGAGGCCGTCAGCTGCCCCGCCACCGGCTCCGACCCCGACCCCAGCACCGTGACCGACACCAGCCGCCCGTTGCTGACGGAGATCGGGATCACGGGCTTGGGTGCCAGGTTGACCGCCGACGGCACGAAGTCCAGGCTCACGGTGGCAGCCGGAGCCGGGGCGGCCAGCGGCCCCGGGGCGAGATGCGAGACCAGGGTCGATCGCGAGCCCAGGAAGACGAGCCCGCCCACCAGGACGACGCCGGCCAACAGCCCGAGCGTCACGCGGCCCCGGTGACGGCCACGATCAGTGCGTGCCATGGCAGCAGCTTACCTGAGCCGCCGGGCCCCCGCTCCCGATCGAGATGGGCCCAGCGCTCGCGGCCCACGGCGCCGGCCCGGCGATCCGGGCCCCGGTGCGGCCGCTGAGAGATCTCTCATCCTCCGCTTAGCGCCCTCTCATCGGCGGGGCCCTACAGTGCGGTGGGCGGGCGGCCACCCGCGCCCCGGCCGCGGCGCGCGCCCCTCGTTGGACAAGGAGGCATCTCGGTGCGACGGATCGGGCTCCCCGACCGGGGGACGGTGACGGCAACCATCGTCGCAGCCGTCACCAGCGCCGCGGTGGTCAGCGTCGCCTTCCATCTCGCCCCGGCCCCGACGGTGCGGGTGCCGCCGACGGTGCGGATCACGACGGCCGGCACCGGCACGGGGTCCGCGACCAACCCGGGCGCTCTCGCCGGCCGCCCGATCCGGATCGTCGTCCCCCAGGAGCCGGTCGTCCATTACAACGACGCTGGCGACACCGGCGACCGCAGTCCCGACACCGCCGGCGGCAGCGGGGACCACGGGGACACGTCCAGTGCCAGCCAGTCCCCCCGCACCGCGACCGTGGCCCCCACCAGCTCCCCATCCACCGGCGACGGAAGCCCCGACTCGGCATCGCAAACCCCCAAGCCCCCCAAGCCCACCAAGAGCTCCGACAGCGGCGACGGGTCCGGGAGCGGCACCTCCCAGGACAGTTAGATCGCGAGACCACCGATCGGCGCCCGCAGCGCGCGGCCGCCGGCGCGGCGCGGCCGGGGCCGGCCGGCCCGACGGCCGCGGCATTCTGCCAGACCCTTGCTACGCTGCCCGCTGTGACGACGGAGGAGGCGCCCGCCGGCCGCCCCCGCGTGGTCGGGCACCGGTGGCGGCGGCCCGGGCTGGTCAGCCGGATGCTGATGCTCCACGCCATCGTCTTCATGGCGGCCATGGCCGTGGTCCTCCTCCTCGTCAGCCAGGCGGTCAACACCAACCTCATCGACGCCGTCAACACCGGGATGGTCGAGGAGATGCAGGAGTTCGGGCACGCCGCCAACCTGCGGCCTCCGTCCCAGCCGTTGAACACCTTCGCCGTCGGCTACCTGCGCACCCGGCTCTTCCCCCACGGGACGACGGTCCTGGTGCGGCTCGCGGGCGGCGAGGTGCTGGGCACCGCCGGGGCCAACCAGCTCCGCGTCACGCCCGCCATCGCCCACTGGCTCCTGTACCCGCCGCGCACGTCCCTGGTGCAGCCGATCCGGGTCGGCGGGGGGACCGACCAGGTGCTGGCCAGCGCCATCACCGGGCATGGCCACGTCCTCGGCACCCTGGTGATCGCCACCGACCTGGCCAGCGTCCGGCACCAGGCCGCGGCCACCCTGGTGGCGGTCGCCGCCGAGGCCGCGGCGGCGCTGATCATCGCCATCGCCACCGCCTATGTCATCCTGCACCGGGCGCTGCAGGTCGTGGACCGGGTGGCCGAGACCGCCCGCACCATCGGCCGCGAGGACCTCGGGCGCCGGCTGGACCCCACCGGCAGCGACGACGAGGTGGGGCGGCTGGTGGGCACCTTCAACGACATGCTCTCCCGCCTGGAGACCGCCTTCCGCCAGCAGCGGCAGCTCCTCTCCGATGTATCGCACCAGTTGCGCACGCCCCTCACCGTGATCCGGGGCCACCTGGAGGTGCTGGCCCGCAGCGGGCGCCCGGACCCGGCCGAGACCCACGAGACGGTGGAGCTGGTTCTGGACGAGCTGACCCACACCGCGGCCCTGGTGGACCACCTGCTGCTCTTGGGCCGGGCCCTGGAGCCGGACTTCCTCCAGCTGGAGCCGGTCGCGCTGCGCCCCTTCCTGACCGACGTCCTGACCGCGGCCCAGGCCCTGGGGTCCCGGCACTGGACGCTGAGCGTGACCACCGACGCGACCGTGCTGGTCGATCGGACCAAGCTCCGCGGGGTGCTGCTGAACCTGCTGGACAACGCCGCGGCCGCCACCGCCCCCGGGGACTCCATCACACTGGCGGCGGAGATGAACGAAGGGATCGCGCTGGAGGTCATCGACACCGGGCGGGGGATCCCTCCCGCCGAGCAGGAGCGCCTCTTCCAGCGCTTCCAGCGGCTCCCGGCCAGCGGGGGGCGGGGTGCCGGCCTGGGCCTGGCCATCGTCAAGGCGGTCGCCGAGGCCCACGGCGGCCAGGTGCGCCTGCAGTCGGTCGAGGGGGCCGGGACCACCGTGGGCATCGTGCTGCCGGCGGGGGCCATCGTGCCCCCAGGGACGGCGAGGTCGACCCGCCCGTGAACGTGCTCATCGTCGAGGACGACGACCGGATCCGCTCCTTCCTCACCAAGGGGCTGAAGGCCGAGGGCTACGCCACCACCGTGGCCTGCGACGGCGACGAGGCCCTGGCCCTGGCCGACACCGGGGGCGCCGAGCTCGACCTGGTCCTGCTGGACCTCGGCCTCCCCGGAACCGACGGCCGGGCGGTGCTGCGCCACCTGCGGGCCCGGCATCCCCAGCTGCCGGTGATCATCCTCACCGCCCGGGACGACGTGGGCAGCAAGGTCTGGGGGCTGGACACCGGCGCCCGCGACTACATCACCAAGCCCTTCGAGTTCTCCGAGCTGCTGGCCCGGATTCGGGCCGCCACCCGCCAGGTGGCGGCCTCCACCGAGCTGACCGCGGCCGACCTGCGGCTGGACATCGCCACCCGGACCGCCTGGCGGGGCGAGCGCCGCATCGACCTGGCCCCGCGGGAGTGGGCCCTGCTGGAGTTCCTGGTCCGCCACCCCCACCAGGTGTTCTCCCGGGCCCAGCTCCTGAGCCACGTCTGGGACCTGGAGTTCGACCCCGGCAGCAACGTGGTCGACGTCTACATCGGGTACGTGCGCCGCAAGCTCAACGAGCCGGGATCGCCACCGCTGCTGCAGGCCGTCCGCGGCGTCGGCTACCGGCTGCTCCCCCTGGACGCCGCCGAGCGCTGACGGTCGACCGTCGCGCCCGCCTGGGGCAGGGCGAGTGCCCGCCGCGCCCGGACTTCCACCGGTCGCCGCCTCCCGGCCGGTCGGACGGCTCGCGTGCCCGTCCGGCCGCCGGGTGCAGATCCACCTCCACCGCCGTCAGACGGAGGCCACGGTCTTGCCCGCCCCGCCGGCGGGGAGATCCCGACGCCAGCGGGCGGTGGCCAAGGCCAGCAGGCCCAGCAGGGCCACGGCGGTCAGCGACTGGGGCACGACCAGCGTGCCCGGCCCGGGGGTGAGGATGAAGATCTGGGGCAGGGCCAGGATCGCCGCCACGACCAGCCAGGCGGGGGGACGGGCCAGTTCAGCCCCATCGGGCCCCAGGGCCAGGAGGGCCAGGGGCGCCAGCACCAGGGCATCCATCCCGTGGCTGTAGGGCGTGACCAGGATCCAGACCCCGAGCGGCAGCATGATCCCCCAGGCGACGCGCAGGCGCGGGGGACGCGCGTGCCAGGCGCGATCCGCCCACCCGTTCCAGACGACCACGATCAGCAGCGCCAGGCCGGCCCCCACGATGGCCAGGGTCAGGGGATCCGTGAGGCCGGGGCGCAGCCGCCAACCGGCGGGCGCAAACCGGACCAGGCCCGGCAGGCCGGCCAGGTCTGGCTGCGCAGGCCCGACGCCGGCGGCGAAGCGGTGCATCAGCCCAGCCCAGGCCGGCAGCAGCCGCGGGCGAGTCAAAGCGGGGATGGCGACCAGTGCGAGGAGGGCCGCGAGGGCGCCGGCCACCGCCCCACGCCAGCGCCCGTCGCGAGCGCCGACGGCGACGAGGAGGAGCGGCAGCGGCCACAGGACCTGGGGAGCCAGGAGAGCGCCGGCGGTGCCCGCCAGGCCACCGAGGGCGCTCCGGCCCCGCATGGCCGCCAGCAGCGCCACCACCTCCAGGCCAAGGACGACGGCATCCATCTGGCCGAGACGGAAACCCAGCCAGGCCATGCTGGAGCCGGCGACGACGACTGCGGCGACACCACCGTGGTGCCACCCCAGGGATCGGGCCACCGCATGGGTCGATGCGGTGACAATGCGACGATCAGCCCCAGGCTGGCCGCAACCCAAGTGGCGAACGCCAGCGGGTACGGGAGATACGTCAGCGGCATCAGGGCCCAGCCGACCCAGGGGAGGTACAGAAAGGACGTCGACAGCGGACGCTGATATGGATTCCCGCCGTGGCGCAGCGTCAGCGCCGCCGTGTAGAAGATGTGGAAGTCGTGCCCGCCGGCCGCCCGCGGAGGCAGCATCGTGATCAGGATCATGGCGGCCGTGGCGATCATCACTGCGGTGATCGCAGCAGCGGACAGCCGCTGCCAGCGCCGCCAGCGCCGAGGGACGTCCAGCGCCTCAGCCCCCACACCCGGGCGAAGCGGGGACCCCGTCACCGACATAGGAACAACGCCACAGAACAGGTGATGGAGCGCTCGCGCAAGACCCGACGGTCCCAGGACAGAGAGGTCTGAGCCGACGGCCCCAATCCCGGCGCCCGACGGCCGAGCGCAAGGTGGGACGAGCCTGCGCGGTAACGAGCCGCGGGCAGCCACTTTCCGCTCGAGCACCGTCGATAGCGGCGGAGGCGAGGTTGGTGGGAGCGATGCGGACGCTGGCATTCCAGACTCTTCACTGACCTTCTACGTTCGCCCGCTCACAGGCTCCCCGCCGAGAATCCACAGGGCGACGCCTCCGGTCCACCGCGGCGGCCGGCCCAGCGCGGAGGTCACCACCGCCACCACCAGGGCTCGGTGCGGCATCGGCCCGACGATGACGGCCCGCGCGCGCCAGCGGTTGAGCTCGGATCGGATCAGTCCCGCCTGAGAGGACCCGACCGCAACGGGGTGCCCAGCCGCCGCTCGCCGCCACGACGCTTCCAGCACGCCGACCGGCCCCGAGCCCGCGGCGCGTCCTCCCGGTCCCGGCTGGATGGCATAGCCCCACGGAATGCGAAAGCGGAACTGGGCCTCTGCCTGCCACAGCATCGCATCGACATTCTTCACGGGCAGCGGTGAGGCGATGGCGATCAGGCTCCCAGGGGGAATCTCCCGCAGACCCCCGGCCACGAAGTACTGCGGGGTCGGGAACACCCATCGTGGCAGCGGGCCGGCCGGGACCAGCGGCAGCACAGCCACCAGGGCCACCAGGGCCGGCCAGGCCAGCCGGGCATCGCCGCGGTCCGGCCAGCAGCGGTCCAGCGCCCACGCCAGACAGACCGCTGCGCCCAGGAACGCGAACGGTGTCACCCGCACCGGCACGAGCAGGCCATAGACCGGAAGGTGCAGGAGCAGGGCCCACGGCAGGGCCACGAGCGGTGTCCCATCGACGTGCAGAACGGGGCCCAGGGCGAGCACGGTGGCGACCGTGAAGAGGAGGACTGCTCCCCGCACCCAGGGCTCAGCCCGGTGCCGCCACCACGCCCAGCCCACGATGATCAGCAAGGGGAGCCCAGGGTAGACGCCGCCGCCGAACCCGCTCCCCCAGCGTCGGCTCAGCTCGGCCGAGCCGAAGGGCGCGATCAGCTCGCTGACGCGCGGGATCACCAGGCCGAGCAGGTCGGCAGCGTAGGACCACGGGTTCTCGAGCCGACCGCGGAGATCGTGTCCGGGCCCCAGCAGCGCCACCGCCAGGGCCGGGGCTGCGAGCAGGGCGCAGGTCACCCCTGCGGCCATCAGCCGAGGGACCGCCGCTCGCAGGCGTTCCCGCAGCGTGTGCCGCAGGCCGACCCCGAGGCCGATCGCCGTCAGCAGACCCAGCAGCATGGCATCAGCCAGGATCTCCTGGCTGATGAGGAGCTGGGCCGCCGCTACCACCCCGAGGAGCACCCCGGCGCGGAGCCCAACCCGCTCGCCGCCGCACAGGACCTGCACCAGCAGCAGGAAGAAGAGCGGCACCAGCCAGAGGTTCACCAGGAACAGGTGCCCGCCCCGCACCTCTCCAAGCATCCACGGGGAGAACCCGAACACCAGACCGCCGACCCACGCCGGCCCGGTATGGCGCGTCAGTCGGCGGATCGCCAGCAAGGCGGTCCACGCGGACAGGGCGAGCCCGGCGGTGATGCCGGCGTTGTAGGCAGCGACCGCGCCGACGGTGAGCGTGACGGGCGCGAGCACGAGCCCCAGCAGTGGAGCCGCGTTGTTCCACATCAGCCCGATGGCGTGCCCAGGAGGCGAGAGGTAGGTGGTGATGAGCGGGTCGCGGAGGTGGGTCACCGCGAAGGCGACCCAGCCCAGGAACCAGGCAGCCTGGAGGCAATCGCCGTTGCCGCAGGCCAGGGTGGGTGCCCGCGACTGCCAGGCACCGTGGGTGAGCCACACGGCCAGGCCCACGTAGGAGGCGAGCGCCAGGAGGCTGTGCCAACGGAAGATCCGTGGTCGCCGCCCCGACACCGAGTCCGCCGGGTCGACCGCCTCCGTCATCCTGTGGCGCCCCTGCTGGCGCCACAGCAGGAACCGGCTGCACACTCCCCGCCCGGCCCGTATACGGCCCACCACCCTCAGCCCCGTCCTCGCCGGGGTTTGGCCGAAGGTAGGCCCGGGCACGTCCCGGACGGCTGCCGGGGCCTGGATCGGCGTGGTGCCCGCCTGGCAGTACTGATCAATTCAATGCGAACCGCCGCCCACCGGGGAGCCCTCCTGGATACTCCTCTCCGACACCTCGGTACCCTTGTGATCCGGGGACACCGCCCACGCCCTTTCCCAAGGGGGTCCGCTCCCGACACGGCCGCGCGGTCGGGCCCCCCAGTCCACGAACCGTCTGCAGGGCAACCCCACGGTCCACGGTCGGGTGGTCGCTTCCGACAGGATGCGGGGCCATCGCCCCACGCCGCTCTGGCGGCACCATGCTAGCGGTCGCAGAGCGCTTTCCAAATGGGAGAACCCGCCCCCGGCCCAACATCCTCTACCTCGGAGCCGGACCAAGGCCATGGCCCCCTGATCTGATGGCGGCCCAGCTCGGGGCGGAGGCTGGAGCGGGAGACGGGGGTCGAACCCGCGACCTTCTCCTTGGCAAGGAGACGCGCTACCACTGCGCCACTCCCGCAGCGCAGCCGAGGATAGCACGCGGTCCACGGCGCCAGCCAGGAGCAGGGTCGCCCCGGGCCTCAGTGCCCGTGCGCCACCAGGAGGAGCACCGGCACCGCGCTGACCGGGCCCGCCACCAGCGCCCAACGCCAGAACCGCCTCCACTGGGGGGCCAGCCCCTGCCGGCGGGCCACGCCGAAGAGCAGGAGCGTGGAGAGCGACCCCATGGGGGCCAGATTGGGCCCCAGGTCGGCCCCGGCGATGACCGGCATGGCCAGCTGGTGCAGGTGATGGGCGGCCTGCAGCCCGGTGGTCATGAGCACGGCCGCCGGCAGGTTGTTGAGCAGGGCCGCCAGCCCGGCGGTGGCCATCCCGACGACGGTCGCCTGGGCGGCGGTCGTGGCATGGTCGCTGAGATGGAGCACGACCGCGCCGACCGGCCCCCGGCCCCCCAGGCCGGCGGCCAGGACGGAGAGTCCCAGGATCAGCGGGAGCAGGGACCACATCGCCCCGTCCCGGAGCCAGGCCAGCCGGCCACGCTCCCGGACCAGGACCGCGACGGCGGCCACGGCACCGGCGGTCGCGGTGGGAGGGCCGAGCGGCGCCCCCCGCAGGGCCGCGGCCGCGTCCACCACCGCCAGCGCCACCAGGATCAGGGCCAGGGCCGCGACCAGCCGGCGGTCCGGGGAGTCCGCCGGCTCCGCCGGCCCCGGCGGCGGGACTGGCGTCGCCGGCCACCGGGCACGGCCCGCGACCAGGGCGAGCAGGGCCAGCAGCAGGGCCACCCCGGCCAGCGCCGGCAGGCTGAGGGCGGCCACGTAGCCCGCGGCGGAGACCCCGGCCCGGTCCAGGATCAGCAAGTTGACGGGGTTGCCCATCGGGAGCACCAGCGAGGCGCTGTTGGCCATGAACGCCATCGCCAGGATGAAGCGGCCCGGCGGCAACCGGCGGCCCCGGACCAGGCGCAGCACCGCCGGCGCGAAGAGCAGCACCGCGGCATCGTTGGACAGGGCAACGGTCACCAGCGCGGTCCCCACCGCCACCGCCACCAGCAGCCGCCGCGGGCTCCCGCCGGCCCAGGAGTCGACCAGCCGCAGCAGCAGCCCGAACAGCCCGGCCCGGGCAGCGCTGGCCGCCAGCAGCAGGAGCCCCGCGAAGAAGAGCAGCACGTCGCCCGTTCGCCCCACGGCCGCCACCACCTCGGGCGGGGTGACCAGGCCCGCCGCGGTGGCCAGGAACACCGCACCCGTGGCCACCCATCCGGGCCCCAGGCCGAACGGGCGTACCATGATCCCGCAGGCGGTGGCCAGGAAGAGGCCCAACAGAATCACGTCTGATACCATGATTCTGTAAAGTATATCCACCACCTCGTATTGCCGCTTGCCGTGTCACATGCCTCATTTTCGTAATCCTCCCGAGGACCGCCCCAGCCCGCCCCGGGCGGGGCCGCCCGGTGACGACGGCACCAGCGACCGCCAGATCGCCGAGGCCAGCCGCTCCATCGGCGTCTCCCCGCGGGTGCTGCGCTACTGGGAGCAGCTGGGGGTCATCCGCCCGAGCCGCGGGCCCGGCGGGCGGCGGCACTTCACCCGCCACGACCTGCTGGCGATGGCGCTGATGCGCTCGCTCCAGGAGGAGTCCGGGGTCTCGATCGGGGAGCTCAGCCTCCTGCGTGAGGCCAGCGAGCGCGAGGTGGCCGCCGCCATGCGCGACCCACTCCTCCGGCTCCGGCTGCTCTTCCTCCGCCAGGCCGCCGAGCCCCTGTTCCACGATCTCGTCGATGAGCAGGTCCCCGGACCGCCGCCGCCACCCCGCGGGCCCCGGGAGCCCTGATCGGGCACCGTCGGCACCTCAGGTCCCGGCGGCTGTCGTCCCCATCCCCCACGGGCCGGCGCGAGGCCGGGAGCCGCGACGCTGCCGCAGCAGCTGCCAGGCCTCGTACGAGACCCCGCCGGGAAGCCAGCTCGCCCACGGCGCCGGCCGGCCCGGATCGGCGCCGGCCGCCTCGGGCGCCTGGGAGCGGCTGAGCCGCCGTTCCAGCCGCCAGACGCGCCGGGCGAATCGTGAGGCCCACGGGCCGGACGCCCGGGCCAGGGCCGCCCGGCTGAGGGCCAGCGCCTCTTCCAGGTCGCGGCCCCGCCACTCGCGGTCGATGGCGAGCGCCTCGGCCGCCTCCATGTCCTCCCAGCGCCGCCACCCGAGCTCCCACAGCGTGGCCGCCTCGTCGAGGCGCCCCTGCCGGCGCAGCAGCCGCGCCCGCCGGCCCAGCGCCGCCCGGTCCAGGGGCGGCGGGGCCAGGACCACGGCGGTGCCGTAGCTGCGCAGGGCCGCCTCCGTGCACCCGCGGGCCTCGTAGAAGCGCCCCAGGGGGTAGGCGTCCTGGGGCTCTCCGATCCCCCCCTCGACGTGGCTGGCGAGATGCCAGAGCAACCCCCCGAGCTCGGCCAGGTCCGCGACGTTGTGGGACAGGACCGAGCCCAGGACGGCCGGATCGCCGCACCGCAGGAAGGTCCGGTAGCGCTCCGGGACCTCCCATCCCGGCAGGTCGGCACCCCGCCGGGTCCCGACCAGCACCGCACTGGCGGTGGTGAGGGTGCAGCGGTCCAGACGATGGCGGAAGAGCCGACGCGTCGGATGGAGCAGGTCCAGGTGCGGTGGGTCGGGCCACAGCCCCGAGACCCGCGCCAGGACCGTCCGCGTCCGCACCAGGGGTAGGTCGAAGGTCCGGCCGTTGTAGGTCACGATCCCCCGCGCACCCCGCAGGCGCGCCACCGCCGCCCGGATAATCGGCTCCTCGGAGCCGAGCTCTGGCAGCAGCCACTGCTCCACCTCCAGGCCGGCCTCGGGACCGGCCGCCCACCCGCCGCCGGACGGCGGTCCGTCGAGCCGAGCCCAGCCGTAGAGGAAGGGGACGGTGCCGGTCCCGCCCGCCAGCCCCGTCGTCTCCACATCGAAGAGCCAGACCGCCCCCTCGCCGGGCTCTGCCCAGCGCGGGTCCCCCGAGAGGAGGGCCAGGGTCGAGGCGAGCAATGGTGCGCCCGCGGCCATCGGGGCCCGGACCCGCCGCACCAGCAGGCCGGGCGTTTCCTCCCTGAAGCCGGCCGCGGCCCAGGAGCGCGCGCTGGGGCCGCCGCGGCCGGACCGGGCGCCCGGAGCGTCTGCTGCCATCGCACGGTCCACTCCACCGGAGGCGGCGGGCAGGCCGCCCAGCTGCTGGAGACGCTGACGGAGGGCGGTGGTCACGGCTGCCGCCGGCCGGTGGCCAGCGCCACCAGGCGGCGTGCGGCGTCCTTGGCCCCCGGGTCCACCCCGGCCACCGGCCCCACGCACGCCGGGCAGCCGTGGGGGCAGGGGCAGTCGCCCAGCAGGTCGGCGGCGGCGGCCAGTAGCTGGCTGTGGAGCAGGAAGAGCCGGCCGGCCAGCCCGACACCGCCCGGGTGCGCGTCGTAGAGGAAGATGGTCGGCGCGCCCCCGACCGCCTGTCCGGCGGGGGCGGCGGACGGGCGCGCCCCCGGGACGTACTCGCCCGCCGCCCCGGCATCGGCCGGCCGCGGCAGCCCGTGGAGGGCCGCGCGCACCTGGGGCACGGCGCCCAGGTCCCGCGGCTCGCACATCAGGGCCAGGCAGGCCACGTGGCGCAGCACGTGACCCAGGGCGTGGACTCCGGGCTCCAGGGCGCGACCCATCACCGGGGCGGAGGCGCCGAGCGGGAAGGCGCACCAGTAGGCGGTGGTGTGCAGGTCGCGCTCGGGCAGGGCGATCGGGCCACTGCCGATGGTCTCGTGGGTGAGGAAGCGGACCTTGCGGTACATGGCCGCGACCGCGCTCACCCGGACCTCGCCGTGGGCCCGCAGCACCTGGGCGGTGGGCAGGGGCTCCGGGCCGTCGAAGCACTCCAGCACCTGGAGGTTGACCCGAAGCTCCGCCTCCGTGAAGTAGTCAACGGCCACCGGGTGGACGTACGCCCGGTGCTCCTCCCAGTCCAGCCGCTCGACGTGGTACTGGCGGCCCTGGTGGAGGTAGATGGCGTCGTCGTGCACGGTCAGCGGCGCCGCCCACTCGTCAATCTCGCCCACGATCCGAGCCCCGGCCCCCGCGCGGCCGCCCCCGCTGCCCGCCGACGGCCCCTGCGGCCCCCCGGACGGCCGGCCTGGCCCGGTGGAGGTGTCGATGATGACCACGTTGCTGGCCGTGACCGTGCGCAGGCTGACGGCCTCCGCCGGGAAGGCGTCGGCGCTCCAGTGCCATCGGCCCCCGGCGTGATGCACCAGCCCCTCCTCCTGCAGCAGGGCAAGGAGCTCGCCCACCTCCGCGGTGCCGAAGCGCTCGCCGTCCACGAAGGGCAGTT
Source organism: bacterium (assembly GCA_021802045.1). Classification (GTDB taxonomy): domain Bacteria; phylum Chloroflexota; class Dormibacteria; order Aeolococcales; family Bog-877; genus JAKABB01. Next base: position 2,884 of record JAKABB010000048.1, on the reverse strand, counting down.
CGAAGACCGCCGCCTGCAGATGCCCGGCCAGCACCAGCAGGTTGTCCGGATTGATCAGCGCCTGCTCCGGCGGCTGGTCGAGCAGGAACTCGGGGTGGCGGGCGACGTACTGGTCGAGGGCCCCGCTGCCCGCGATCAGGACCTGGAGGGCTGGGCGATCTCGACGACCGGCCCGCCCCAGCTGCTGCCAGGTGCTGGCGATCGTGCCCGGGTAGCCGACCAGCACGGCCGCATCCATCTGCCCGATGTCGATCCCGAGCTCGAGGGCGTTGGTGGCGACCACGCACCGCACCGACCCGTCGCGCAGCCCGGCCTCGATCGCCCGGCGCTCCAGAGGCAGGTAGCCCCCGCGGTAGCCCCGAACGGCGGAGGGCCGTGCGGGGTCACCCGGGCCGGTCTGATCCTCCAGGCCCGACCGCAGGTAGCGCAGCAGCACCTCCACCTGCAGGCGGGTCCGGCCGAACACGATCGTCTGGGCCCCCGCGCGGACGAGGGCGGGCGCCAGGGTCCGCGCCTCGAGGGCGGCGCTGCGGCGGATCCCCAGCGACGCCTCCACCACCGGCGGGTTCCAGACCACGACCCGCTTGGGAGGAGTCGGTGCGCCGCTGCCGGCGATGCAGGTGACCGGCAGGCCCAGGAGCCGCTCCGCCAGCTCGGCGGGGTTGGCGATGGTCGCGGAGCAGGCGATGAAGGTGGGATGGCTCCCGTAGAAGGCGCAGATCCGCTGCAGCCGGCGGAGCACGTTGGCGACGTGGCTGCCGAAAACGCCGCGGTAGGTGTGCAGCTCGTCGATGACGACGTAGCGCAGGGCCTCGAAGAGCCGCACCCAGCGGGTGTGGTGCGGGAGCACGCCCGTGTGGAGCATGTCGGGGTTGGTGAGGATGACGTGCCCCGCCTCACGCAGGCTGGCCCGCACCGCCGGGGGCGTGTCCCCGTCGTAGGTGTGGGTGCGCAGCCCCATGTCGGCGGCATCCCCCAGGGCCCGCAGCTCGTGCAGCTGGTCCTGGGCCAGCGCCTTGGTCGGAAACAGGTACAGGGCCCGCGCCGTGTCGTCGGCCAGGATGCCGCTGAGGACCGGCAGGTTGTAGCAGAGGGTCTTGCCGGAGGCCGTCGGGGTCACCACCACCACGTGCTCCCCCGCCAGGGCCGCCGCGACGGCCTCGGCCTGGTGCGTGTAGAGGGCCCGGATCCCCCGCCGCTGGAGCCCCGCCTGCAACCGCCGGGGAATCCCGGCCGGCATGGGCGCCAGTCGGGGAGGGCGCGCGGGGATCGTCCGGTCGAGGGTCAGGCGGGGCCGGACCTCTGGCCGCGCCAGGATGTCATCCCATGGGATGGCGGAGGGGCGGGCTGGCGGCTCAACGGCGGGGAGGGGCGGCACCCGCTGAGCGTACAGAACAAACGTTCCCCACGCAAGCCCCAACACGCCCCGAGGCCAGGCCGCCGCCTGGCCCCAGGGGGCTCAGTCCGGCAGGGACCCGGTCAGGGCAGCCCGCCGCACGATCTCGCGTACATCGCGGCGGTTGGGGGCCAGGCTCATGATCTGCCGGTAGACCGCCAGCGCGTCCTGGTCAGCCGTGCGGGCCCGCAGCAGCTTGGCCACGAACTCCAGCCAGCGGGCCGCATCCCCGGGGTCCCGGCGGTCGACGGCCAGGGCCGCCAGCTGCCAGAGCGCCCGCTCACACGGAGGGGACGCCAGGACCGCGCTGAGGAAGGCGACGGCCGCCGCTTCGACCTCCTTGGCGCCGCGGCAGCGCTCACCCAGGGCACAGGCCTGGGCCGCGAAGGTGCTGGAGCGCTCGGTGTCGGCGATCCGCGCGGCCAGGGCCGCCGCCTCCCAGAAGCGCCGGGACTGCACCATCTCGTCGAACACCCGCTCGGTGTCCCCCGCTGCCGGCAGCGCCATTCCGGCGACGGCACGTCCAGCCCGGCGCCCACGCCCGCGGTCGAGGCTCTGGCCCCGGGTCTGTGTGGCCGCCTCGACCACTTCCTCGACCACCTTGGGGAGCGTGGCCAGGCGCGCCCGCTGGCGTCGCTCGTGCAGCTGCTGGGCCCGCGGCGACAGACGCACCGTCCACCGCCCCGCGCCCGATCCGGCCTCGGAGGTCTCGCTCGCAGCCTCCGCTCCGTACCCGCCGGTCCCGTTGGACGAGGTGAAGACATTGGTGTCGTCCACCGAATCCCGCGGTGGCGGCTCGGCGATGGGGAAGCCGGCCGCAGCAGAGGGCTGGTATGGCAGCGGCTCTGATCGGTCCGGTGGCCGCGCGCCCGGTGCCGGGGTCAGGGACGGCGGGAAGGCGCCCGCCAGGTCGGAGGGGGCCTCCGACGGGTCCGCCTGAGCCTCGACCGGCTGGAAGGGCAGCTGCGGCAGCGACGGCTGCCCAGCGGGCGTGGGCGCGGGGAATCCAGCCGAAGGTGCCTGGGCACCGTCGGGCCAGCGGTCGGCCACGACCGGAGGGCCCGTCCGGTCCACGGGAACCCCCGCGACCGGCTCCTCCGGCTCCGACACGGACCCAGCCCCCAGGGTTGGGCCGGGCGCACCAAGAGCGCCGGCAGAGTGGGCAGCCCCCCCTGGGGCACCGGGTCCGGTGGCGACGCCAGGTGCGGTGATGCCCCACGGGCCGCTGGACGGGCCGGGCGGCACCGCTGGCGGGGGCTCCACGGCGGCAGGCACATTCGCGGCCGCCGCGGGCACGACGGGGGGCGGGCTGGCGGGAGATGGCCAATCCGCCACCGCCGGCGCCACGGCCTCGGCCGCCGCGGGCACGACTGGGGGCGGGCTGGCGGGAGATGGCCAATCCGCCACCGCCGGCGCCACGGCCTCGGCCACCGCGGGCACGACGGGGGGCGGGCTGGTGGGAGACGGCTCATCCACCGCCGCCAGCGC
>JAKABB010000047.1 GCA_021802045.1 bacterium | reverse complement strand
GGCGGCCGCGGACCTGACCCCCGAGGAGCTCGGTGGCCAGCCCGTAGCCGCCGGCTTCGCGGGCGGCCTCGGCCAGCCGCCCGTACATGGTCTCCTCCCCCGCCCGCAGGGTGGTGGCGTTGCCGACGCAGACCACCAGGCGGCGGGCTCGGGAGATGGCGACGTTGAGCCGGTTGGGGACCCGCAGGAAGCCGATCCGGCCCCGCTCGTTGCTGCGCACCAGGGAGATGACCACCAGGTCCTCCTCCCGGCCCTCGAAGGAATCGACGGTGTCGATGCGCACGCTGCGGCGGAAGTGGCGGCGGCCCAGGGCCTGGCGCAGCCGATCCACCTGGTCGGCGTACATGGCGATCACCGCCAGGGACAGGGAGGGGTCGCAGCGCTCGTTGAGCAGTCGCACCACCTGGGCGCACACCCGGACCTCGGCATCGTTGCGCAGGGCCCCGCCGGCCCCGCGACGCTCGCCGCCGCCGCGCAGGCCGGTGGTGTCGACGAAGTGCAGCGCCACCGGGAAGGGCCGCCGGGTGACGAAGTCGTACTCCAGCACCTCGGGGGCGTTGAGGAGGCGGTTGTCGTAGGAGGCGGCGCTGATGTACTGGCTGATCTGGGGGTGCATGCGGTGCTGCTCCACCAGCAGGCAGCGGGCCGGCTCGGGCACCCCGCCGTCCCAGCAGCGCTCGAAGAGGCTGGTGTCGACGATCTCCTCCAGATCCGGGTGCTCTTCCACGATGCCGTAGATGGCGTCGTCCTCGACCGGGGGCAGCTGCTTGTGGTCCCCCACCAGCACCAGCGCCGCCCCCAGGCGCAGGCAGGGCAGGGCCTCGTCGATCCGGGCCTTGTTGGCCTCGTCGAGGATGACCAGGTCGAAGCGCTCCTCGGCCACCACCGGGGAGGTGGCGGCGGTGGCGCAGGTGGCGAAGAGCACGTTGGCCTCGGCCAGGCGGGGGTCGTCCTCGTCCTCCACCCGGAAGGCGTCGACGGCGGGATGGACCCGCTCGGCCTTGGCCACCCGCACCGCCCGCAGCCCCGGGGTGCCGGCCAGCCGCTCCAGGGCGTTGTCGACGGCCAGGTTGCTGTGGGAGCAGACCAGGATGCGATCGTCGGGGCGCTCCAGCAGGCGGTGCTTGATGGCCTCCACGATGACCGTCGTCTTGCCGGTCCCCGGGGGCCCCTGGATGAGGGCGGCCTGGCCCGCCTCCAGGGCGGCCATGATGCCGATGGCCCGGTCCTGGGCCGGGTTGCTGTGCATGCCGGTGGTGAGCCAGTCGGGGCGCGGGTCGACCTGAGGCGCGTCGATCAACTCCGGGTGGAGCAGCAGCTGGGCCAGCAGCAGGCTCCCCGGCTCCCCGGCCGCGATGCCGGCCAGGGTGCTCCGCTTGGCCTGGTAGAGCGCCCGGTTGAACGAGGGGATGATCCAGCCGACGGTCCCGGTGCCCTCGTGGGCCCGGCAGGTGACCTCGATCACCCGGCGGCGCTGGTCGATCCGGGTCACGCGGCCCAGGTAGTGGGCCTCGTCCTCGGGCTCGATCATGACCGCCGCATCCACGGTGAGGGTGATCGGGTGGCTGGCGGGGACCGCGAGCTCCAGCTTGCCGATCTCCGGGCGGCGACGGTCGTCGGGGGTGAAGCTGCGCCCGCAGCTGTGGCAGCGCTCGTCGCGGTCGGGGCGCCACAGCGCCCGGCAGGTGCGGCAGCGCCACCACTCCACCACCCCCTTGAACGGGGTCCGCTGGGTGGTGGCCCTGGTCCGCTCGGCGTTCTCCAGGCCGTCGACCAGGGCCAGCGTCTGCAGGAGGATCGGGGCCGCGGTGCCGGCCCGGCTGACCGTGGCCAAATCGAGGAGGCGGACGGTGTCGGTGCCCTCGCCGCTGTCGGCCGTGACCAGGGGGGTGCGGCAGCGCACCCGCAGGGCCCGGGTGTCGGTCCGGTCCCCGTCGGGTGGGGCCGGGCGCAGGCTGATCACCGTCAGCGCCATCCGGTCCCGGGCCCCGCGGCGGGGCGCCGCCGCGGTGCAGCCCACGTCGATGCCCGGCAGCAGCAGGGTGACGGTGGGGGGCGAGCCGTCGCCGACGACCACCGGGAAGTCGTCGAGCGCTCCGATCTGGGCCGCGAAGTGCGAGAGGGGATCGCCGTCGCCCTCGCCGTTGAAGGCGTGCAGAAACGACATGGCGTCAGATCCCTCGGGCACGACCAGGTGCAGACGGGCGAGGGTGAGGGTTGGGGGCGTCAGAGCGCCGCTTCCTCCAAAGAGGGACCGCCTTCCTTATCGGGATCGCCCGCGCTCGCGAGCGAATCGGCTGTGATCCACCGCAGGGCCGCGAGGGCGCGCGATGGGGAGATGGGGTCGGCGGCCGAGCCCGGAGCAGGCCGTCACGACCCCCATACCATAGCCAAAACGGGCCGGCGGCGCACGCCCTTCCGCGCCGCGGCCCCCCGGGAGCCGCCGCCGACCCTCTTCGGGGCCACGCGCGGACTGGTAGAATATGGGGGTAATTGGAGTTGACACCTCCGTCACGATGGGTCCCCGGGGCCGCGGTCGGACGGGTCAGGGCGAGGTGTCAGCGTGAGCGCCGATGAGGGTGCCATTGGAACAGCACGGCTTCGACGCGCAACCTGAGGAGGCTGCGCCGCCCGTCCCCGGGCCGGCCGAGGCCGACGGGGGGACGCTGGCCGACCCCGAGGAGGGCAACGGGCACCTGCCGATGGCCGGGACGGACGGCGCGGCCCCTCCGGAGCCGGCGGTCAACGGGCACGACGCCTTGGGCGGCGCGGTCCCCAAGGAGATGCCACGGGCCCGGCGCGCCGGGCGGGGCGGGGGCTACGACGCCGAGCAGATCGAGGTCCTAGAGGGGCTGGAACCGGTGCGGCTGCGCCCGGGCATGTACATCGGCTCCACCGGCGAGCGCGGCCTGCACCATCTGGTCTACGAGATCGTGGACAACGCCGTCGACGAGGCCCTGGCCGGCTTCTGCGACAGCGTCGAGGTCCGCCTGCACCCGGACGGCTCCTGCTCGGTGCGGGACAACGGCCGCGGCATCCCGGTCGACATCCACCAGCCCACCGGTCGTCCGGCGCTGGAGGTGGTGATGACCAAGCTGCACGCGGGGGGCAAGTTCGGGGGCGGCGGCTACAAGGTGTCCGGAGGCCTGCACGGGGTGGGGCTCTCGGTGGTCAACGCCCTCAGCGAGCGGGTCCTGGTCAGCGTCTTCCGGGAGCGCCGGGTCTACGAGCAGGAGTACACCCGCGGCCAGCCGGTGGCGGCCATGACCCAGCGCCCCGACCCCGAGCCCTCGGGCCACGGCACCCTGGTGCGCTTCTGGCCGGATCCCCAGATCTTCAAGGAGACCCGGGTCCTCAACTGGGAGACCATCGCCGTCCGCCTGCGCGAGCTGGCCTTCCTCAACAAGCGCCTGGCCTTCTGGTTCGTCGACGAGCGCCCGACCCCGGCCCACGAGGCGACCTTCTACTTCGAGGGCGGGATCCAGTCCTTCGTGCACCAGCTCAACCGCGAGAAGGGGGGCATCCAGTCCCGGCCGATGTACGTGGAGCGGGAGATCGACGGCTCCATCGTCGAGATCGCGGTGCAGTACAACGCCGGCTTCGCCGAGCACGTCCTGGCCTACGCCAACAACATCAACACCGTGGAGGGGGGCAGCCACGTCACCGGCTTCCGCGGCGCCCTGACCGCCACCCTCAACCGCTACGCGCGGCGCTCCGGGATCCTCAAGGAGGGCGACGCCAACCTCAGCGGCGAGGATGTCCGCGAGGGCCTGACGGCGGTGCTGAGCGTCAAGCTCCAGGAGCCGCAGTTCGAGGGCCAGACCAAGACCAAGCTGGGCAACCCCGAGGTGGTGGGCCAGGTCTCGACCGTGCTCGGCGAGGCCCTGGGCCAGTACCTCGACGAGAACCCCGCCGACGGGCGGCGCATCGTCGAGAAGTCGCTGACCGCGGCCCGGGCGCGGGCGGCGGCGGTGCGGGCCCGGGAGCTGGTCCAGCGCAAGTCGCTGCTGGAGTCGGCGACGCTGCCCGGCAAGCTGGCCGATTGCTCCGAACGGGACCCCGAGCGCTGCGAGCTGTTCATCGTCGAGGGCGACAGCGCCGGCGGCACCGCCAAGCAGGGCCGGGACCGGCGCTTCCAGGCCATCCTGCCCCTGCGGGGCAAGATCCTCAACGTGGAGAAGGCGCGCGAGGACCGCATCCTCCAGCATGAGGAGATCCGCAACCTCATCACCGCCCTGGGCACCGGCATCGGGGAGAAGTTCGACATCAGCCGCCTGCGCTACGGCCGGGTGGTGCTGATGGCCGACGCCGACGAGGACGGCTCCCACATCCGCACCCTGCTGCTCACCTTCTTCTGGCGCCACCTGCAGGCGCTGATCACCGACGGCCACCTGTTCATCGCCCAGCCCCCGCTCTTCCGCATGCAGAAGGGCAAGCAGGTGGAGTACGCCTACTCTGAGGAGGAGTTCCGCGTCAAGCTGAAGGCGATGGGGGACCGGGTGCAGCCGCCGCAGCGCTACAAGGGGCTGGGGGAGATGAACGCGGAGCAGCTCTGGCAGACCACCATGGACCCCGAGCGGCGGGTGCTGCTGCGGGTCGAGGTGGGCGACCCGCTGAGCGCCGATGACATCTTCGACCGGCTCATGGGCCCCAACGTGGAGCCGCGCAAGCGCTTCATCCAGACCCACGCCAAGGCCGTTCGCAACCTCGACATCTGATGGCTCCCATCCGCATTGCCCTCGACGCCATGGGGGGGGACCACGGTCCGCGTCCGCTGGTCGAGGGGGCGCTGGCGGCGCTGGCGGCGGAGCCGGACCTGTGGCTGCAGCTGGTCGGTGAGCCCGGGGTCCTGGCGGCGGCCCTGCGCGACTGCCGCGCGCAACCTGGGGAGCGTCTCCAGCTGGTGCCGTCCGGCCCGGGCATCCTCATGGGTGACCACCCCGCCGAGGCGGTGCGCCGCCACCCCGAGGCCAGCGTGGTGGTGGCGGTCCAGCGGGTGGCCCGGCAGGAGGCCGACGCCTGCTACAGCGCCGGCCACAGCGGGGCCACCATGGCCGCCGCCCTCTTCCACCTCCACCGCCTGCCCGGGGTGGCCCGGCCCGCGATCGGGAGCGCCATCCCGCGGTCGGGTGGGGTGACGCTGCTGGTGGACGCCGGCGCCCAGGTCGAGTGCCGGCCCGACTGGCTGGCCCAGTTCGCCGTCCTGGGCGCCGCCTACGCGGAGCGCGTCCTGGGCGTGCGCCGGCCCCGGGTGGGGCTGCTCAGCATCGGCGAGGAGCCCGGCAAGGGCGGCCAGCTGGTCCGGGACGCGGACCAGCTCCTGCGACGGACCCCGGTCAACTACCTGGGCCCGGTCGAGGGCCGCGACCTGGTCTCGGGCCGCTGCGACGTCCTGGTCACCGACGGCTTCACCGGCAACGTCGCCCTCAAGGTGGCCGAGGGGGTGGCCGAGCACCTGCTGCAGGCTCTGCGCCAGGCCGCCCATCGCGACTGGCGGGCCCGGGCCGGGGGTTGGCTGCTGCGACCGGCCCTGGGCTCCCTGCGGGCCGAGGTGGACTGGCGCCGCACCGGCGGGGTGCCCTTGCTGGGGGTGCGGGGGCTGGTCTACATCGGGCATGGCCGCTCCGACGCCGTGGCGGTGCGCCACGGGATCCGGGCCGCCGCCGCCGCCGCCCGGGCCGGGACCGCGGCGGGCCTGGCCGAGGCCGTCCACACCTGGGCCGCGCCGCCGCCCCCCGAGCCCCCGCCCGCCGCGGTCCCCGCCGCCCGCCTCAGCCAGGAGTCTGCCCCATGGACGTGATCGAACCCGGCGGCGCGGTCCACCCGGTCGACCTCGAGCAGGAGATGCGCTCCTCCTACCTGGTGTACGCGATGACGGTCATCGTCTCGCGGGCCCTGCCGGACGTGCGCGACGGGCTGAAGCCGGTGCAGCGACGGATCCTCTACGCCATGCACGAGCAGGGGATGACGCCGGGGGCCAGCCACCAGAAGTGCGCCGCCATCGTGGGCGAGGTGCTCAAGCACTACCACCCCCACGGCGACCTGTCGGTCTACGACACCCTGGTGCGGATGGGGCAGTCCTGGGTGCTGCGCTATCCCCTCATCGACCCGCAGGGCAACTTCGGCTCGCCGGAGGGCGACCCCGCCGCCGCCTACCGCTACACCGAGGCCCGGATGGCGCCGATCGCCAGCGAGATGCTGGCCGACATCGAGAAGGACACGGTGGACTTCGTCGACAACTACTCGGCCAAGCGCAAGGAGCCCAGCGTCCTGCCGGCGGCCCTGCCCAACCTCCTGGTCAACGGTGCCGCCGGCATCGCGGTGGGCATGGCCACCAACATCCCGCCCCACAACCTCTCCGAGATCTGCGACGGGCTGGTGCTGCTGATCGACAACCCCGAGGCCACCACCGACGACCTGATGAAGGTGGTGCGGGGCCCCGACTTCCCCACCGGCGGCATCATCTACGGCCGCGACATCGCCCAGATCTACGGCACCGGCCACGGCCGGGTGGTGCAGCGGGCCCGGGTGGTCTTCGAGGAGTCCAAGAGCGGCCGCGAGCAGATCATCGTCAAGGAGCTTCCCTACCAGGTCAACCCCGGCCGGGTCCTGGCCAACATCGCCGAGCTGGTCAACAGCCGCAAGCTGGAGGGGATCGCCGACCTGCGCAACGAGACCGACCGCAAGGAGGGGACGCGGCTGGTCATCGAGCTGAAGCGTGACGCCCGCCCCTACACGGTCCTGAACAACCTCTACAAGCACACCCAGCTGCAGAACACCTTCGGCTGCATCATGCTGGCCCTGGTCGACGGTCGGCCCGAGGTCCTCTCGCTGAAGCGGATGCTCCAGCTCTACCTGGACTACCGCCGGGAGGTGGTGGTCCGGCGCACCCGCTACGACCTGGAGCGGGCCCGCGAGCGGGCCCATATCGTCGAGGGGCTGCGCATCTGCCTCGACCACCTGGACGAGATCATCGTCCTCATCCGGGCCGCCGCCGACGAGGCCACCGCCCAGCGCCAGCTGGAGAGTCGCTTCGGCCTCAGCGACCGCCAGAGCAAGGCCATCGTGGACATGCGGCTGGGCCGCCTGACCCGGCTGGAGCGGGAGAAGCTGCAGGCGGAGTACGAGGAGCTGCTGAAGCGGATCGCCTACCTGGAGGGGTTGCTGGCCAACCACCGCGAGGTGATGGCCCTGGTGCGCGGGGAGCTGCTGGCCCTGCGCAAGAAGTACGGCGACGCCCGGCGCACCGAGATCGTCCACGGGGAGGTGGAGCTCAACGAGGAGGACCTCATCCCCCGCGAGCAGGTGGTGGTGACCCTGACCCACCGCGGCTACATCAAGCGCACCGCGGTGACCACCTACCACCAGCAGCGCCGCGGCGGCCGCGGGGTGATGGGCGCCCGGCGGGCCAACGAGGAGGACTACGTCGAGCACCTGCGGATCGCCTCGACCCACTCCGACATGCTCTTCTTCACCAACCGCGGCCGGGTCTACCGGCTGCGCACCCACGAGATCCCCGACGTGGCCCGCCAGGCCAAGGGGCTGCCGGTGATCAACCTCATCGAGGTGGAGCAGAAGGAGAAGGTCACCGCCATGATCAGCGTCGACACCTACTCCGACGAGAGCTTCATGGTGATGGCCACCAACCAGGGGCAGATCAAGAAGACCCCCACCGCCGCCTACGCGGCGGTGCGCCGGAACGGGTTGATCGCCATGAGCCTGGCCGAGGGCGACGAGCTGAACTGGGTGCGCATCTCCACCGGCGGCGACGAGATCCTGCTGGCGACCCGCAACGGCAAGGCGCTGCGGTTCAGCGAGCGGCAGGTGCGGCCCATGGGGCGCGACACCCAGGGGGTGATGGCGGTCCGCCTCCAGGGCGACGACCAGGTGGCGGGGATGGACATCGTCCGGCCGCAGGGGTACGTGCTGGTGGTCACCGAGCGTGGCTTCGGCAAGCTGACCCCGCTCCAGGACTACCCTCTCAAGAGCAGGGCCATCCAGGGCGTGTACACCTTCGACCAGCACGCCACCGGCCGCATCGGCCGGATCGTGGGGATGCGGATCATCGAGGACCCCACCGAGGAGCTGATGGTCATCAGCACCCACGGCCAGATCATCCGGATCCCGCTCCAGGACGTGCGCATCTGCGGGCGCCAGACCCGGGGGGTCATCATCATGCGCCTGGACCCGGCCGACAGCGTCGGCTCCATCGCCGGGGTGGGACAGCCGGGGGATCTCGAAGAGGCGTAGCGGCGACGCCGACCGGTTAGCCTGGCCCCGTGGGCCAGCTCCTGCACACCATCACCACCGCCGCCCCGCTGGCGATCTACGCCTTCACCTTCCTCTGGCTGGCGGCGGAGTCGGCCGGCCTCCCGCTCCCGGACGAGCTGGTGCTGCTGGCGCTGGGGGCGGTGGCCCAGCAGGGGCGGGTGAGCCCGGTGGTCCTGATCATCAGCGCCGTCGCCGGGGCGGCCACCGGGGCGGCCCTCTCCTACACCGTGGGGCGGGTCTTCGGCCGGGCGGTGCTGCACCGGACGGCCTGGGGGCGGCGGCTCAGCCCGGAGCGGGTGGCCCAGGTGGAGCGCTGGATGACCCGCCGCGGCTGGATCGCGGTCTTCATCTCCCGGGTCTTCCCCTTCGCCCGCAACGTCGCCTCCTACGGGGCCGGGCTGGCCCGGGTCCCGCCGCTGGCCTTCTACCCCGCGATGCTGGCCGGCTCGATCATCTGGTGCACCACCATCATCACCCTGGGAGATGTGGTCGGCTCCCACTACCGGGCGGTGGTGCGGGCCAGCGGGGGGCCGCTGCTGCTGGGAGGGGTGGTGGTGGTGGCGCTGGTCGGGGCGGGGGCGGCCCTGTGGCTGATGCGCTGGCGGGGCCGCCGGCGGGCCGCCCCGGTGGCGGCGGGCCCCCCGGGCCCCGGTCACTCGTAGGCGGGCGGTCCGGCCTCGGCCAGGGCCGAGAGGGACTCCGGCGGCAGCGGGCCGCGGAGGAGGATGACCGGGCAGGGCGCGTTGGCCAGGACGTAGCTGGCGGTCTCGCCGAGGGCGAAGGTGCCGAGGCGGCGGCAGTCGCCGACCCCCAGCACCAGGAGGTCGGCCTGCTGGCGGGCCGCCTCGTCGACCAGCACCGGTCCCGCCTGGCGCGCCTGCAGGACGGCGGTGCGGGCGCTGACGTCCTCCAGCCGCGCCAGCTCCGCCGCCGCCCCCAGCAGGGCCTCGGCGCGGGCGATGTCGCCCTCGAGGATGGCCGAGAGCGGCTGGCTGCGGCCCACCTCGACGACGGTGACCAGGAGCAGCCCCACCCGCTGCCGGCGGGCCAGCCGGCAGGCCAGCCGCACCGCGTCCTGCGCCGAGGGGCGGTCCAGTCCCGCCACCGGGACCATGATCCGTCGCGGTTCCAGCGCCGAGGGCGGGACCTGCCTCCCGGACGCGATCTCGGGGCGGCGTCGGGACAGCAGCGGCGGGGCCATCGGCTCAATTGTGCGCCAGTCGGGGGAGGCGCTGGGAGCCGGGCTATACTCCCGCCCATGCGGGTGGTGATCGTCGGCTGCGGCCGGGTCGGGTCCTCGGTGGCCCGGGAGATGGCGAGCCTGGGGCACGAGGTGGCGGTGATCGACCTCCAGCCCTCGGCCTTCGACCGCCTGGGCCCGGACTTCAAGGGCACCCTGGTGGTCGGCACCGGCATCGACCAGGACGTCCTGGAGCGGGCCGGCACGGCCCGCGCGGACTGCTTCCTCTCGGCCACCAACGGCGACAATCGCAACATCATGGCGGCCCAGATCGCCCGCGAGATCTTCAAGGTCGCCCGGGTCGTGACCCGCATCTACGACCCCATCCGCGAGCGGGTCTACCGCGAGCTCGGGCTGTACACCTACTGCCCGACCCTCATCGGCGCCGGCATCGCCCGGACCTTCTTCCTGGAGGGCCCGGGCGCGGCCGACGCCACCCGGGAGGCGGTGATCGCCGGGGCCCCGGTCGAGGTCACGCCCGGTGGCTGAGCGCCCCACCCCCTACCTCATCATCATCGGCGGCGGCAAGGTCGGCTACTACCTCACCAAGCACCTGCTGGAGAGCGGGTACGAGGTGACGCTCTGCGAGAAGAACCGCGAGCGAGCCACCGCCCTGCGGGCCCACCTGGGGGCGGGGGCCATCCTGGTCGGCGACGGCGACGAGATGGCCTTCCTCGCCACCACCGGGATCGAGCGGGCCACGGTGGTGGCGGCGGTGACCGGCGAGGACGAGGACAACCTCATCGCCTGCCAGCTGGCCAAGCGCACCTTTCACGTGCCCCGCACCCTGGCCCGGGTCAACAGCCCCCGCAATGTCCGCCTCTTCCACCAGCTGGGGGTGGACGTGGCGATCTCCGCCACCGACGTCATCATGGGGGTGATCGAGACCGAGCTCTCGGAGCGGGGGGATGTCAGCGAGATGCCGCTCGACGGCGGCCAGGCCTGCATCGTGAGGGTGACGGTGCCGGAGGGCGCGGCCGCGGGCCGGCCGGCCGCCGCCGTCCCCGAGCTGGCCCAGGAGCGGATCCTGCTCATCCTGCGCGGCGGACGCGAGGTCGAGCCCACCGACCCTCTGCAGGTGGGGGATCAGGTGGTGCTGTTCACCCGCCGGCCGGCGGCGGCCTTCACCGTGGGGGCCCTGGAGCCGGCGGCGCCGCTGGCGCGCTGAGCCCGGCCCGGCCCAGGGCACCGTAGCGGTGCCAGATCCTGGTGGTGGCCCGCACCCCCCGAAAGAGCTGCTCCAGCACCAGCCGCTCGTTGGGGGCGTGGATGCGGTCGTCGGGCAGGATGACCCCGAAGAGCACGCAGGGGGCCTGGAGTTCGGCGGCCAGGGTGGCCACCGGAGGGATGCTGCCTCCCTCACGGATCAGGGCGGGCGACCTGCCCCAGACCTCGGCCACCGCCAGGGCCGCCTCCCGCACCGCCGGGTGGTCGGGGTCGGTGAGCACCCAGGCCCCGTGCTGCAGGTCGTCCACCTCCACGACCACGCCGGGCTCGGCTGCCCGGAGCAGGTGCTCCCGGACCAGGCGGGTGATGGTGGCGGGGTCCTGGTCCGGCACCAGCCGGCAGGACAGCTTGGCGCCGGCGCGCGCCGGGATGATGGTCTTGGGGCCCGCCCCCTGGTAGCCCCCCCAGATCCCGCAGGGGTCCAGGGTGGGGCGCACCGATCGGCGCTCGTAGGGGGTCCAGCCCGCCTCCCCGGTCAGCGCCGGCACCCCGGCGGCGGCCTGGAAGCCGGCCAGGTCGAAGGGGATCGCCGCCATGGCCGCCCGTTCCCCGGGGCTCACCGGGCGCACCGCGTCGTAGAAGCCGGGCACCGCCACCCGGCCCTGCGGGTCGTGCAGGCCGGCCAGCAGCCGGCAGAGGGCGGCGACGGGGTTGGCCACGGCCCCGCCGAAGACCCCGGAGTGGAGGTCGGCGGCGGGGCCCAGGACCCGCACCTCCCAGTAGGCCAGGCCGCGCAGGCCGATGGTGAGCGCCGGCTCCTCCGGGCCCAGCATGCCGGTGTCGCTGATGACGACCACGTCCGCGGCCAGCTCCTCCCGGTGGGCGCGGACCAGCGCCTCGAAGTTGGGGGAGCCGCTCTCCTCCTCGCCCTCGGCGATCAGCTTCAGGTTGATCGGGAGCCGCCCCTCCACCTGGAGCAGCGTGGCCACCGCCTCCAGGTGCATCAGCAGGTGCTGCTTGTCGTCGGCCGCCCCCCGGCCCTGCAGCTCGCCCCCGGACACCGCCGGCTCGAAGGGCGGGCTGTGCCACTCCGCCAGGGGGTCGACGGGCTGGACGTCGTGGTGCCCGTAGACCAGGACCGTCGGCAGCTGGGGGTCCTCGATCCGCTCGGCGAAGACCGCCGGGTGGCCGGCGGTCTCCCAGACCTCGGCCCGGGTCATCCCCGCCTCGCAGGCCCGGTCCCGCAGATGCTGGGCCGAGCGGCGCACGTCCGCGGCGTGGGCCGGCACCCCGCTGATGCTGGGGATGCGCACCCAGTCGATGAGCGCCGAGACCAGCTGGTCTCGGCGCTCATGCGCAGCCTGATCGAGTTCGGCCTGGCGGCTCACCTCAGCGGCCCCGACGCGGGCCGCTCCGACCGCGGGCCGGCTGGTGGAGGACCGCCAACGGCGGTCGTGAGATCAGGCGGCCTTGCCGATCTTGAAGATCTTGGTGCCGCAGGTCGGGCAAGTGCCCGTGGTGGCCGGCTTGCCATTCTTCAAGGTGGTCGGCTGGGGATCGGCGATCTCAGTCTGCTTCTTGCACTTCATGCAGAAGCCGGTTACGGCCATGCTCGGTGCCCCTCCGCGTGAATTCAACCTGAATTCGACCAACGACAACGGCCGCATTGTAGACGGCCGCCCCCCCCGCCGCAACCGATGAGCTGCCTCGGTGCCGCCGCGCCGGGGCCGACGGAGCCCTCAGGGGCCCGGCGCCGGCCCCGCCGCGCAGTCCGGGGCCAGGGCCCTGGCCACCTCGGCCATGGCCTCCAGGCTGTGCCCGCTGACGAGGGCATCGCAGTACGGCAGCGCCGCCGCCATGCCGCCGGCCAGCGGTTGGAAGCCCTCGGCCGCCTTGCGGGGGTTCACCCAGACCACCCGGTGGGCCAGCCGGGCCAGCCGGGCCATCTGGGCGCCGACCAGGGCGGGGTCACCGCGCTCCCAGCCGTCGGAGACCACCAGCACCACCGCCCCGTGGGCCAGGCCCCGGCGCCCGTACCGGTCCAGGAAGGCCTGCAGGGCCGGTCCGATCCGGGTCCCCCCCGACCAGTCCGGCGCCGCCCGTCCGGCGCGCTCCAGGGCGGCGGCCGGGGTGGCGGACCGCAGGAGGCGGGTGAGGCGGGTGAGGCGGGTGGCGAAGGTGAACCCCTCGGCCCGGGAGGTGCGGGCGGCGCAGTGGAGCAGCTGGAGGTAGGCCTGGGCGTACGGCTCCATGGAGCCGGAGATGTCGAGCAGGAGGATCAGCCGGCGCGGGCGCGGGCGACGGCGACGGCGCAGGCGCCGAACCGGGTCGGCCCCACTGCGGCGGCTGCGGCGCAGGGTGGCCCGGAGGTCCAGGTGGCTCCCGCGCCGGTGGCGGCGGGTGCGCCGGCTCAGCCGGGTCGGCGTGGCGCGGAGGAGGGCGCTCATCGCCCCGCGCAGGCGCGCCAGCTGCTCTCGGTCCAGCTCGGCGAAGTCCCGGCTGGCCAGCCGCTCCTCATCGCTGGCCAGACCGGGGACCGCGACCGCCCGACCCGAGCCCGGCTGCTGGCCGGTCCAGTCGAGACCGTGGCGAGCCCCACCGGCGGGGCCGGCGGGGGGCACTGGCGCTCCGTTGGCCGCCGTGGCCCGCGGGGCCGTCGCCGGCGGCGGCAGGGCGGGGGCGTTGGGGTCGCCCCGCTCGCCAACCGGGTCGGCACGCCCCCCGAACACCGCCCAGAAGGCGGTGTCGAAGGCGGCCACCTCCTCCAGCCGGCTGACCAGGGTGACGCGGGCGCACCAGTAGAGCTCGGGCAGCGTCGCCGCCTCGGTGAGGAGCACCGCGCGGGCGAAGGTGCCGGCCCGCTCGGGGGTCACGGCGATCCCGGCCCCGCGGAGCCGGGCCCCGAAGTGGCCGGCCAGCGCGGCGAGGTCGGCCCCCTCAGTCACCGACCAGCGCCGCCAGGCCGGTGCTGGCGGCCAACTCCTGGTCCTCACGATACTTGAGGATCGACCCCAGGGTCCGCTCCGCGGCGGCGGCGTCGAGGGTCTCCACCCCCAGCAGTTCCAGCGCCGCCACCCAGTTGATGGTCTCGGCGATACCCGGGGGCTTCTGCAGATCCAGGGCCCGCAGCCGGGCCACCGCCCGGGCCGCCTGCTCGACCAGGGGCCGGGTCGAGCCCGGCACCCGCCGGCGGACGATCGCCACCGCCCGCTCCAGGGAGGGGTAGTCGATCCAGTGGTACAGGCAGCGGCGCTTGAGGGCGTCGTGCAGATCGCGGGTCCGGTTGGAGGTCAAGATCACCAGGGGCGGGTGGGCGGCGCGCACCGTGCCCAGCTCGGGGATGGTCACGGTCGCCTCCCCCAGGAGCTCCAGCAGGAAGGCCTCGAACTCGTCGTCGGCCCGGTCGACCTCGTCCACCAGCAGCACCGCCGGCCGGGGGCCGGGATGGCGCAGCGCCGCCAGCAGCGGGCGCTCGATGAGGTACGCCTCCCCGAAGAGGTCCTCATCCCGCAGCGCCGCCCCCCCGGCCTCGGCGAGCCGGATGCCGAGGAGCTGGCGGGGGTAGTTCCACTCGTAGAGGGCCTCGGCGGCGTCGATGCCCTCATAGCACTGCAGGCGGACCAGGCGGGTGTCCAGCACCTGGGCCAGGGCCTTGGCGGCCTCGGTCTTGCCGACCCCGGCCTCGCCCTCCAGGAGGAGCGGCTGAGCCAGGCCGACCGCGCAGTAGAGCGCTGTCGCCAGGCCGGTGTCGGCCAGGTAGTCGACGGCGTCGAGCGCCAGCCGCAGGGGCTCGACGCCCGGGACCCGCTGGCGAAGGTCCGTCACGTCCGAAGGTAGCGCCCCGGGTCGTGGGCGAACGCGTCGCGGCAGCCGGTGCCGCAGAACCAGTGGTCGGTGCCGTCCTGCACCAGGTGCAGGGCCTCCGGGTGGATGGCGACCGTCATGCCGCAGACGGGGTCGGACGCCACCGCCGCCGCCGGCTCCGCCGGCGTGGGCCGGGGGTCCGGACGGGGCTGGGCACGGGTGGTGACGATCTCCGCCAGGATGGACAGCGCCACCTCGGGCGGGGTGCGGGCTCCGATGTCGAGGCCCGCCGGGGTGTGGACCAGCGCCTGGCGCCGCTCGTCCAGCCCCAGCGCCTCCAGCACGGCCGCACCCCGGCGCCGGCTGGCCACCAGTCCGATGTACGGGACCTCGGCGGCGATGGCGGCCTGCAGCACCGCCGGCTCGTCGCGGCCGTGGGTGGCGACCACCACCGCGGCCGCGTCCGCCGGGATGGCGGCGACATCGTCGGTCGGTCGGGCGTCGAAGCCCAGGGCCGCGCCGCCCGCCAGGAGCGCCTGGGCGATCGGGGCCTGGCCCCAGACCAGCACCAGCGGCGGGGGGACCGACGGTTCGAGGAAGATCTCCAGGGTGCCGCCGGACAGGCAGGGGTTGTTGACCTGTACCAGTCCCGGCGCGCTCGCGTCCCGCACCGCCGTCTCCGACGCGGCGTCGGGGATGATGCGCACCAGGATCGGCTGGCCGCTGGCCAGCGCCTGCAACGACTGCACCAGCACCGTGGCCTCGGCGCAGGAGCCGCCCACGAAGCCCTCGGTGGTCCCGTCGGCGAAGACCAGGGCGGTGTCGCCGGGCTTGGCGCTGGTGGGCCGCTCGGCCCGCACCACCGTGGCGGAGACGAACGGCACCCGGTCGGCGCGCAGCCGCTCCGTTCGCGCCGCCAGCCCCGTCCGCATCATGCCGGCTTCAGGGGATGGCGAGGTCGGTCCGGTAGGGCCGGCCGTTCATGGCCCGCCACACCTGGGCGGGGGTCAGGGGCATGTCGGCGTGACGGACGCCGATGGCGTCCAGCACGGCGTTGACCACAGCTGGGGGCGACCCGACGGTGGCCGACTCCCCGACCCCCTTGCACCCGAGCGGATGGTGCGGGGAGGGGGTGACGGTCTCCCCGGTCTCCCAGGAGGGGCACTCCATCGACGTGGGCAGGAGGTAGTCCATGAACGAGCTGCCGAGGTGGTTGCCGTCCTCGTCGAAGGCCATGGCCTCCATCAGGGCCATGCCCACGCCGTCGGCCAGGCCGCCGTGGACCTGCCCCTCCACGATCATGGGGTTGATCCGGGGGCCGCAGTCGTCGACGGCGATGAAGCGGCGCACCGTCACCTTGCCGGTGCCCCGGTCGACGTCCACGACGCAGATGTAGGCGCCGAAGGGGTAGGTGAGGTTGGGTGGGTCGTAGACGCAGCTGGCGTCCAGATGGCCCTCCACCCCCTCGGGCAGCTCCAGGCTGCCGTGGGCCGCGAAGGCGGCCTCCTGGATCGTCTTGCCCCGGGTGGGGTCGCCGCGGACGAACCAGCGGCCCTTCTCCCACTCCAGGTCCTCGGGGGCGCACTCCAGCATGGCGCTGGTGATGATCCGGGCCTTGTCGCGCACCCGCTGGGCCGCCACCGCGGCCGCCGCCCCCGAGACCGGGGTGGACCGGCTCCCGTAGGTGCCAAGCCCGAACGGGGTGTTGTCGGTGTCGCCGTGGACCACCTCCACGTCCTCCGGGGGGATGCCGGTCACCTCGGAGATGATCTGGGCGAAGGTGGTCTCGTGGCCCTGGCCCTGGGTCTGGACCGAGAGGCGCACCACCGCCTTCCCGGTGGGGTGCACCCGCAGCTCGCAGCCGTCGGCCATGCCCAGGCCCAGGATGTCCATGTGCTTCTTGGGCCCGGCGCCGACGGTCTCGGTGAAGAAGCTGACCCCGATCCCCATGAGCTCGCCCCGCTGGCGGCGCTCCGCCTGCTCCCGGCGGAGCTCGGCGTAGCCCGCGATCTCCATGGCCAGCCTCAGGGCCCGCGGGTAGTCGCCGGAGTCGTACTCCCAGCCGGTGGCGCAGGTGTAGGGGAACTGCTCGGGGCGCAGCAGGTTGCGCAGCCGCAGCTCGGCGGGGTCGATGTGCAGTTCGGCGGCCAGGCAGTCGACCATGCGCTCGATCAGGTAGACGGCCTCGGTGACCCGGAAGGAGCAGGCGTAGGCGACACCGCCCGGGGCCTTGTTGGTGTAGACGCCCCGCACCTGGCAGTGCGCGGCCTGGAGGTCGTAGGAGCCGGTGAAGATGTGGAAGAAGCCCGCCGGGAACTTGCTCGGCTGGGCGGTGTTGTTGAAGGCCCCGTGATCGGCCAGGACGTCGACCCGCAGGGCCAGGATCTTGCCCTCGCGGGTGGCGGCGATCTCCCCCCGCATGTGGTAGTCGCGGGCGAAGGAGGTGCTCATCAGGTTCTCGGAGCGGTCCTCCACCCACTTCACGGGCCGCCCGGTGACGATGGAGCCGACGATGGCCAGGACGTAGCCGGGGTAGATCCCCACCTTGTTGCCGAAGCCCCCGCCGATGTCGGGGCTGACCACCCGGATCTTGTGCTCCGGCAGCCCCGCCACCAGTGCGTAGAGGGTGCGGTGGGCGTGGGGGGCCTGCGTCGTCGACCAGATCGTCAGCTTGCCGCTGACCTTGTCGAGGTGCGCCACCGCGCCGCAGGTCTCCATCGGGGCCGGGTGGACCCGGGGGTAGAGCATCTCCTGGCTGACCACCACCTCGGCCCCGGCGAAGACGGCGTCGGTGCGGGCCCTGTCGCCCGCCTCCCAGTCGAAGATGTGGTTGTCCTGCTTGCCGGCGATGTCGTCGCGGATCACCGGCGCCCCGGGGTCGAGGGCCCGCCGGGCGTCGATCACCGGCGGCAGGGGCTCGTACTCCACCTGGATCAGCTCCAGGGCGTCGCGGGCGGTGTAGTGGTCGTCGGCGACCACGAAGGCCACCTCCTGGCCCTGGAAGCGCACCTTGTCGGTGGCCAGCACCGCCACCACGTCGTGCGACAGCGAGGGCATCCAGGCCAGCTTCAGCCCCTCCAGGGTCTTGCCGGTGATGACCGCCCGGACCCCGGGGTGGGCCTCGGCCGCCGAGGTGTCGACTGAGACCAGGCGGGCGTGGGCGTGCGGGCTGCGCAGGATGGCCCCGTGGAGCATGCCCGGGAGCTGGATGTCGTCGACGTACTGGCCCTTGCCGCGCACGAAGCGCACGTCCTCCTTGCGCAGCATCCGCCCGAAGCCGACGGGGTTGGGGCGCTCGCCGACCACCGTCATGACGGCACCTCCACCGCGTGCGGGTGGGCGGCGGCCCAGCGGATGGCCCGGACGATGTTCTCGTAGCCGGTGCACCGGCAGATCTGCCCGGAGATCGCCTCCCGGATCTCCGCCTCGGTGGGGTCGGGGTTGCGGTCCAGCAGCCAGCGGGCGGTCAGCATCATGCCCGGGGTGCAGAAGCCGCACTGCAGGCCGTGCTCCTCCATGAAGCCCTGCTGCACCGGGTCCAGCCGGCCGCCGCGCTCCAGGTCCTCCACGGTGCGCACGGCGTGGCCGTCCGCCATCACCGTCAGCACCGTGCAGGACTTGACCGGGACCCCGTCCAGCCAGAGCACGCAGGTGCCGCAGTTGGAGGTGTCGCAGCCCCAGTGGGTGCCGGTCAGCCCCAGGGTCTGGCGCACGAAGTGCACCAGCAGCAGGCGGGGCTCCACGTCAGCGGTCACCGGCTCGCCGTTGACGGTCATGTGCACCTGCACCATCAGCCCTCCCGGCCCCGCGCCCGCGCCACCGCCCGGCGCAGGGCGCGCCCGGTCAGCTCGCCGACGAGGTGGCGCTTGTAGTCGACCGGCCCCCGCTGGTCGGCCGTGGGCCGGGCGTGCTCCGCGGCCAGGGCGGCGGCGGCCGCGATCGCCGCCGCATCCGGCGCCCGGCCGCGCAGGGCGGCCTCGGCCTCGGCCGCATGGAAGTGGGGCGCGCCCACGGCCGCCAGCCCGATGCCGACATCCTGCACGACGTCGCCCTCCAGCCAGACCACCGCGCCCACGGCGGCGATGGCCCAGTCCCCGACCCGGCGCTCGACCTTCTCGTAGGCGCTCCCGGCCCCCGGCCGGATGGGCAGGCGCACCTCGGTCAGCAGCTCGTCCGGGGCCACCGCGGTCTCGTAGGGGCCGCGGTGGAACTCGGCGATGGGGACGGTCCGGATCCCGCCGCCCCCCTCGATGACCGCCAGGGCCTTGGCGGCGGCGAAGGCCGCCGAGAGGTCCTCGGCCGGGTCGGCCTGGCAGAGCGAGCCGCCGATGGTGCCGCGGTTGCGCACGATCGGGTCGGCGATCACCCGCTCGGCGTCGCCGAGGAGCGGGAAGTGGCGGGCGGCCAGCGCCGAGGCCAGGAGCTCCGCGTGCCGGGTCATGGCCCCCAGCCGCAGCTGCCCCGCCTCCTCGCGGATGTAGGAGAGGCCGGTCAGCCCGTTGATGTCGATGAGGCACGCCGGCTGGGCCAGGCGCAGCTTCATCATCGGCAGCAGGCTGTGGCCGCCGGCCACCACCCGGGCCTCCGACCCGTGGCGCGCCAGCAGCGCCAGCGCGTGGGGCACGCTCTCGGCGCGCTCGTACTCGAAGGCCGCAGGAACCCGCACGCTGCCCTCCGCCTGTCCGGTTGGTGCGCACCAGTAGTGTGGTCTCGGCTCCGCCGGAGGTCAAGACCCGGCCGCCCGCACCCTCAGGCTGGGGCCGGGGCATCCCCCGGCCCCAGGGCGGCCGGGTGGGCCACGAGGTGGCGATCCTCGGCGGCGTAGTCGAGCAGCGGCCCGAAGTAGGCCTCGTCGAGCTGGCGCAGCAGCGCCGCGCCCTCGCCGCCGCGGGCGGCGCCGGCCAGCCACTCGACCTCCTCCCGCACCGTGGCGGCATAGTCGCCGGCCGGCGTGTGGCCCAGGGCGGTGGCCGCGGCGGTGTCGAGCACGATGGGGTGGGGCGCATCCCACGGATGCCGCCCCAGGGCCGGGTCCGCTCCGTCGTCGAGCAGCACCTCGGCCCAGCGGTGGTCCAGCTGCCCGGCGATGGTGCGGGAGATCTCCAGGGCGCTGGGCGCGTCGGGATCAGCGCTGTTGAGGATCCGTCGCCCCGGTGCGGCCGCGACCACCTCGATGAGCGTGGCGACGTTGGCGGCCGCCGTCGGATGGTCCACGCCGGCGCCGCGGTGGGCCAGGAAGAGCGCGGCACGCCGGTCGAGCGCGCGCTTGACGAAGACCCACTCCCGCGGCCGCCGCGCGCCCTCCCCGTGGACCTTGGAGGGCCGGATGACGGTGACGGGCGCGCCGCTGTCGAGCAGGACCCGCTCGGCCGCGACCTTGTTGGCCCCGTAGCCCTCGCGCGTCATGGGGTCGCCACCGCCCGGGGCCACCGTGGGCTGGGTCTCACTGATGGGGCCGTCGAAACGGGGGGCGACCGGCGAGTTGGAGTGGAGACCGGCGCCGTCGACGTACACCGCCTTGCTGGACAGCATCACGGTCGAGGTGGCGGCGCGGGCCAGGGGCAGCAGCCGCGCCGCGTCGTCGGCGGTGAAGCACAGGCAGTCCACGATCAGGTCGGCGCCGGCGCCAAGGACCGCCGGCAGCCGATCCGGGTCGTGGTGGTCGGCGGCCACGAACCGTCCCCCCGCGGCGGCGATGTCGGCCGGCAGGTGGGCGGGGTCGCGCCCGGTGAGGTCGACGCTCCAGCCCGCCGTCAGCAGGCGCCGGGCGGTGGCGCGGCCGATGGCCCCGGTGCCGCCGATGATGAGCGCGCGAGGCATGGTCAGGGTCCTCCTGGGGGCCCGGCGCCGGCCACCGGGCATCCGAGGCTTGCCGGCGGGCCGGGGGTCAGGCCCGGGTCGTCCCCCCGCCCCGACCCTCGGGGCCGGCCCGCCCCTGCAGCCAGCGGTAGAGGCCGGCCGCGTTGGACTCGAAGCTGGTGAACTCGTGGAGCACGGGGTTGCGCACGGCCGGGTCCACCGCCACCGCCGCTCCGCCCGCCGCCCCGAACCGCTCGGCCAGGGCCAGCACCAGATGGTCCAGGCCCTCTCCCCGGCCGACCACCCGCTCGGCCTCGTCGCACCAGTCGCGCAGGACCCGCTCGGCCTCCCCCAGCGCGGCCTGGGGCTCGCCCACCGGGCCGTAGTGGCTCAGCACCACCTGGGCCGGCTGGAGGGCCGCGAAGCGGTGCAGGGAGGCGATGGCCAGGTCCCGGTCGAAGTCGGCCGGCGGCGTCGACGGCCGCAGCGGCCCGCCGCCAGGCACCTGGATGCCGACGGCGTCGCCGACCAGCAGCACCCCAGAGGCCTCGTCGAAGACGCCCAGGTGGTGCTTGGCGTGCCCGGGAGACTCCACCAGGCGGAGCCGCCGGCCCTGGCCGAGGTCCACCAGCTGGTTGTCGTCGGCGGCGACCACCCGGTCGGCGTCCACCGGGGTCAGGCGGCCGTAGAGCCCGTCGAGGGCGGGGCCGTAGACCAGAGCCGCCGAGGCGATGAGGCGGGTGGGGTCGATCAGGTGGCGGGCCCCCGCGCGGTGGCAGATGACGGTGGCGCGGGGGAAGGCCGCGGCCAGCTCGCCCACCGCGCCGCCGTGGTCCAGGTGGATGTGGGTCAGCACGATGGTGGCCAGGTCGTCGGGGCCGAGCCCGTGCTCGCGGAGCGCGGCCAGCACCACGTCCGCGGTGAGCTGGGCGCCGGTCTCGACCAGGCAGGGCTGGGGGCCCTCGAAGAGGAAGGCCGCGTTGACGTGCTCCACTCCCCCGAGGCGGGTGTCGACCATCCAGCAGCCGTCGGCGAGACGCCGGTCCACACCGGAGATCCTATACTCGCGACCCATGGTCGAGACGGAGCCCGTCGAGGCTGACCCGCAGCCCATCCCCGAGATCCTCAACCCGGAGTCGACCCGCTACCAGCCCTGGGCCGAGAAGCAGATCACCAACGCGGCCAAGGAGAAGCGGCCGCTGGCGGCGTTCATGCACGATCTGGAGGAGCGGCTGGCCGCGCTCCCTCCCCTGCCCCCGGAGCGCTGGGCGACCGACTACGGGGCGCGGACCCTGGACCGCTTCCGCCCCCTGGACGCGGGCCGGGCCCCGGGCCCCGGCCGGCGCGGCCGCCGGCGTGGTGGCGCCCGGCAGGA
>JAKABB010000046.1 GCA_021802045.1 bacterium | reverse complement strand
CCGTGGCCCGGCGGCCGGACCGCACCGGCGGCGGCCCCCGGCGGCGGGCGCCGCCGGTCAGGCCTTCGGCCCTGGGCCATCGGCGCCGGGGCCCTGGCCTTCCTGGTGGGGCTGCTGGCGTTCCTCTTCGTGGTGCCGACGGCCACCCTGACGGTGGTGGTGCGAGCCCAGCGGCTGAGTGACCAGGTGACCCTGCAGGGCACCACCCTCAGCTCCCAGGCCAGCCAGCTGGACTTCGTCCAGACCAAGGCCCTCCAGACCGCGCCCAGCTCGGCCTCGGTGCGCGTGGTCCCCACCGGGATCAAGACCATCCCGGCGGTCAAGGCGACCGCGACCGAGACCATCGCCTGGGACCAGACGTCCCAGGGTACGGTGTGCCTGAACCCGGGCGCGACCTTCGCCACCCCGGGGGGGATCGTCTTCGAGTTCCCCGGCGTGTCGAACCAGTCACCCTGCGACAGCACCCAGGGCTCGCTGGCGGTGACCCTCCCGGCCTGCACCCCGAGTGCGACAACGACCTGCGGCCCGGGCAGCTACGGCAGTCCCAGCAGCCCCTTCCCGATCGCCGCGGCCAAGGGGGGCCCGGGCGGCGACGTCGGCGCCGGCAGCGTCACCGACTGGACCTCCGATCCCTGCGCGGTCAAGAATCCACCGAGCCAGTGCACGCTTCCCTTCGGAGGACCCACCCTCACCGCCCAGGACTTCTCGGTGACCAACCCCACCGCCGCCAGCGGGGGGCTGGCCGCCAAGAGCGAGACCATCTTCACCAGCCAGAACCAGGCCACCGCCACCCAGCAGGTGAACGCGGCGGTGAGCCGGCTCACCACCAAGCTGGTGGCTCAGCTGCGCCAGCAGGTCGGGAGCCTGACCATCGCCAGCACCGGGCCCGGCAACGGCATCACGGTCTCGGTGACCCGGCCCCGGCTGCCGGCGGTCGGCAGCGTCGCCAGCGCCCAGACGATGACGGTGACGGCCTTCGCCGCCGCCACCGCCTTCAGTCCCGGCAGCGCCCGCCAGGCGGTCCTGCGTGACCTGCGCTCCAAGGTCCCAGGGGACGGGGCGCTCCTCTCCGGGGTCACGGTCGGGTCGGCCCAGGTGGTGGCGGCGGCGCCGGGCGGGACCCTGACCCTGTCGGCCACCGCCATCGGCTACTGGGCGCCGAAGCTGAACCTGGCCCCGCTGGCGGCCGACCTCCCCTTCAAGAGCCCGAGCAACGCCCGGGCCTTCCTGCTGACGCAGGTGCCCTCCGCGGTTGCGGTGCGGGTCAGCCAGTCCCCCTTGGGCCTGCCCTGGCTGCCGCTGCTGCGCAGCCACATCCGGCTGGTGCGGCTGGCCCTGCGCACCTCCAGCGGGACCGCGGCCTGAGCGGCACGCCGCCCGGCGCCGGGGGGCGGGGCCGGATCCTCGCGATCGATCCCGGCCGGGTGCGCCTGGGCCTGGCCCTCAGCGACGAGACGCGCACCATCGCCAGCCCGCACGCCACCTGGGCGCGCCGCGGACTGACCCGGGACCTGGTGCAGCTCCAAGAGCTGGTGGCGCAGGCCGAGGTCGGGGCGGTGGTGATCGGCCTGCCGCTGCGCATGGACGGCACCGCCGGGAGCGAGGCGGCGGCCGCGCGGGCCTTCGGGGCTCGCGTCGCCGCCGCCCTCCCGGTGCCGGTCAGCTTTGCCGACGAGCGGCTCACGACGGCGGCCGCCGAGCGGGCCCTGCTGGCGGCGGGGGCGTCGCGGGCGGCGCGGCGGGCCAGCGGCGACCAGGTCGCGGCCGCCCTCCTGCTGCAGACGGTGCTGGCCCGGGAGCCGGACGCCGGGCGGACGCCAGCCCAGCGGGGTGGGCCCCGATGAGGCGGCGCTGGTGGGTGGCCCTGGTCGTCCTCCTGGTGCTGGTCGCAGCGGGCGGGGCGTCGGGCTTCATGGCCCGGACCGCCCTGGAGCCGGTCAGCCCGGGGGCGACGGCCCCGGTGGTGCTCACGGTGCGACACGACGAGGCGGTGGCCCAGGTCATCGACCAGCTGGCCAGGGACCGCCTGATCCGCAGCCCCTTCTGGTTTGGGCTGTACGGGATCGCCCGGAGCCTGCCCAGCCGTCTCCATCCCGGCCGCTTCGTGCTCGATCGGGGGATGGCGGCCAGCGAGGTCATCGCGGTGCTGGAAGGTCCCTCGGTGCCGGCCCCGATCCGGGTCACGATCCCCGAGGGGCTGACGACCCGGGCCATCGCCCGGCGCCTCGCCGGCACCGGGCTCTTCACGGCCGCCGCCTACCTGCAGGCAGTGCACCAGGCGGGGCTCGCCGGGCTCCAGCCCCTGCCCGGGACGCCGCGGAGCCTGGGCTGGGTGGGCCTGTGCTTCGGGG
Organism: bacterium; assembly: GCA_021802045.1. Taxonomy (GTDB): domain Bacteria; phylum Chloroflexota; class Dormibacteria; order Aeolococcales; family Bog-877; genus JAKABB01. The sequence continues at coordinate 19,406 of JAKABB010000046.1, read as the reverse complement.
ACACCTACGACGTCGCGCCCCACACCTCGGCCGCCGCCTTCCTGCAGCTGCAGGTGGCGGACTTCAACCGGCGGTTGCGCCCGGCCGTCCTCCAGGGCGCCGCGGCGGTCCACCTCACCCCCTACCAGGTGGTGATCCTGGGCTCGATCGTCAGCGCCGAGGCGGCGCGTCCGCGCGACCAGCGCTTGGTGGCCGGCGTCTTCCTCAATCGCCTGGCCCGGGGGATGCCCCTCCAGAGCGACCCCACGGTCGCCTACGCCGAGGAGCGCGCGGGGCGGAGCGGGTTCTCGGTCACCTTCCCCTCGCCGTACAACACCTACCTGCACCGGGGGCTGCCCCCCGGTCCGATCGACAACCCGGGGATGGCCGCGGTGCTGGCGGTCCTGCATCCGATCCACAGCGCCTACCTCTACTTCGTCTCGCTGCGGAACGGGCGGATCCTCTACAGCGTCACCGCCGCCCAGCACCGGGCCCAGGTCCAGCAGGCGGCGGCCGGCGGATGACCGCCGACGAGGGGGGGGGGTGGCGGCTGGCGCTGATCGGGGACCCTGTCGCCGACTCCCTCTCCCCGGCCATCCAGGCCGCGGCGCTCCGCGCGGCCGGGCTGCGGGGGCGGTACGACCTGTGGGAGGTCCCCCCGGCCGCGCTGCCGGCGGCCCTGGATCGGATCCGGGTCGGTGAGCTGGACGGGGCCAACGTCACCCAGCCCTACAAGCTGGCGGTGGCCGCCGCCTGCCGGAGCCTGGACGGCCCCGCCCGGGAGCTGGGCGCGGTCAACACCGTGCGGCCCGACGGGACCGGCGGGCTGGTGGGGACCAACACCGACGTCGCCGGCATCTCGGGGGCGGTGTCGGCCCTGGGCGGCCTGCCGTCCGGTGCCACGGTGGTCATCCTCGGAGCGGGCGGGGCCGCCCGGGCGGCCGTCCTGGGTTGCCTCCTCTGGCGCCCCGCGCACATCGTCCTGGTGGGGCGGGACCCCGACCGGGTGGCGGCCACCCGCGCGGCGCTGCCCGGTCACCCGGTGACCGCCGCCCCCTGGCGGGACGACGGTGGGGGGGTGGCCTGGGCCGACTGCGGGCTGCTGGTGAACGCCACCCCGGTGGGCCTCGACGGCGGGCTGCCCCGCGTCCTCGACCGGCTGCCGGCCGTGGCCCGCGTGCTCGACCTGCGGTACGGGGCGCAGGTCCCGGACCTGGTCGCGGCGGCCGCCGCCCTGGGGCTGGTCGCCGGCGACGGCCGGGAGATGCTGCTCCACCAGGGCGCCGCGGCCTTCCGGTGGTGGACGGGCCGGGCGGCCGACCTCGACGCCATGCGGGCCGCGCTGCCCCCGGTGGTCATCCGGCCGGGGCGACCCCGGTGACGAGCCAGCTGCTGCCGCTGGGGTGGGCCGTCCTGGGGGCGGGGCTCGGTTGGGGCGTCGGACGGCTGTGTTTGGGGCTGGAGCGCTGGACCGGGCTGGTCCGCGAGCCGGAGGCCGGGGAGCGGATGGGCCCCACCTGGCTGGAGCGCTGGGCCCTGCCGGTCCTCGGCGCCGCCACCTTCGCCCTCTTCGCCGCCCGCCAGGGGCTGACCACGGCCCTGCTCATCCACTCCCTCTGGCTGCTGGTCATGCTCCAGGTCCTGATCTTCGACCTGAAGCACCGCCTGATCCTGGACGCGGTCACCTTCCCCACCCTGGTGGGCGCTCTGGTGCTGGCCCACTGGTCACCCCCGGTGACGCTGGACGCGTCCATGCTGGGCGCGCTCTTCGGGGGTGGGGTGCTGCTGCCGCTGGCGGTGATCAGCGACCTCCTCCACGGCGGCCGCGGCTTCGGCTGGGGCGACGTCAAGCTGGGGATGGTCATCGGCGCCGTCACCGGCCTGAACTTCGCCAGCGGGGACCTCTTCACCCTGCAGGCGCTCCTGGCCGGGGCGCTCATCGGCGGGGTGGTCAGCGTGGCGCTGCTGGCCACGCGGCGCCGGGGGCTGCGCGACGGGGTCCCCTACGGGCCCTTCCTGGCGGTGGGCGCCGTGATCACCCTCCTGTTCATGTGAAGGCCGGGCCCCCGGCCGCGACCACCGTGCACAGGGCCTCGTAGGCCTCCACCCCCAACCCCTGGCCGACCTCCGGCGCCATCAGGTCCAGCGCCTGCTCCGGGGTCATGGCGGCCCGGTGGGGCCGGGCGGAGGTGACCGCCCCGAAGACGTCGGCCACCGCCAGGACGGTGCACTCCTCGGTGAGGGCCACGCCGCGCAGGCCGCGGTGGTAGCCGGTGCCGTCCAGCCGCTCGTGGTGGGCCGAGGCCAGGTCGGCGATGTCCACCAGCGGGCTGAGGGGGGCCAGGATCTGATGGGTCAAGGTGGTGTGGGCCCGCATGCTGTCCGTCTCCACCGCGGTGAGCCGCCCCGGCTTGTCGAGGATCAGGTTGCTGACGCCGAGGGTGCCGATGTCGTGGAGCAGGGCGGCCACGGTCAGCCGATCGCGGCGCGCGGGCGCATAGCCCATGACCCGCGCGCAGGCCCTGGCGTACGCGGCGGTGCGGCTGGAGTGGTGGCTGGTCCACGGGGACTTGGCGTCGACCACGCCGGCGAAGACCCGGGCCACGCGCAGCAGGACCTCCGGGGAGTGGCCGTCGATCTGAACGGGGTACGGATCGAGGGGGCTCACGGCGCCGGGGCCGTCGATGGTCGCCAGGTTGGCCCAGAAGTCCGCCGGCCGGCTGATGGCGAGCAGCACGTCCACCAGTTCGGGGTCGAGCCACTTGCCTCGGCGGCGCTGGGCCGCGGTGCGCGCCGCCGCCGGGCCTCCCGCCTGCCAGAAGAGCTCGACCGTCTGCGCCAGGAGGGTGAGCCGGGAGAGCAGGGGGATGGTCTCGCCCCGCAGCCCCATCGGCGCCCCGGAGCCGTCCCAGTGCTCGTCGAGCATGAGGACCGCCTCGGCGGCGGGATCGGTCCAGCCCAGGTGCCGGACGGTCTCTGCACCGCGGGCGCAGCGCACCTCCGCCAGCTCCCGGGAGACCTCGGTGCTGCGGCGCCCCAGCCGGGCCCACTGCCAGGCCCGGGCGGGCAGGGTGGCATCGGGGCGGGCCTGGGCCAGCGTGTCCCACACGGCGTGCCGCCCCGAGGACCACCTGCTGGTCTTGAGGGCCCGCTTGGCGGCGCGGTCGTCGGCGCCGAGCCACTGGGTCACCCGGGCCGCCGTCGCGGAGCAGCCGGCGTCCTTCAGGAGCAGGCTGTAGTAGAGGTCGTGGCGCACCGGCGCGGGCAGCTCCAGCGCCTCCGCCAGGGCCATGCCGATCCAGCAGGTGCGCAGGGCGTGGCCCTGGGGCACGCCCTCGGCCAGGTCGAGGGCGCGGGAGAGGGCGGCGATGACCAGGCTGCTGGGGAGGGTGATGCGGGTGACGGGGGCGGCGCCGGCGTGGCGGAGGCTGCGGCTGATGACGACTCCTTGTCGGGTCGGCGGTCCGGTGCCGCCGGGCACATCTCAGGCTAGCGCTGGCGTCTGTCGTTCCGGGGCCGGGCCAGCCGCGGGGATGTGACGGCGCCGTTGCGCCCGCCTAGCCGGGTCGGAGGACCCGGTCGGCGCCCGACTCCTCGGCCAGCGCTGACCGGAGCGGCATCCGCGCCGCCCCGGGTCGACTGCTCAGCCACCGGCCCGGCCCCGGGTGGGTGTTGCCGCCCAGGCGCTGAACCCGGCGACGCCGGCGCATGCAGCGGCGGCCCGCCGGTCTCGCCCAACCGACGCCCCTTGGTGGGTGCGCAGTTGCCGTCCGTGGGGGGGCGGTGGGGCGGAATCCCCGGGCCCGAGCGAGGATCGAGGTGAGGGTCGGGGCCGCTCGGCACGTCTCCCAGCCCCCGGCAGAGAAGGGATTGGACCTACGGGCCCATTGGGATGTAGCGGCACGCCGATGACCAGTGGGCCCCGTTCAGTTCGTACTCGGCTGGGACCAAGGTCCCCCGGCCGGACTCCTTCACCGGGACATACCCGGTCCATCCAGCTCCAGTGGCGGGGCAACTCGACCCTGGCAATGGCGCCAGCCGCAGCGCCAGCAGGCAAGCGCCCAACAGTCCCACCGCCGCCAGCCAGGGTACGATCCGCCGCCAGCCCGGTTCTCTTCCCGGCACCGCCGAAACGTACCACGGCGGCGGGCCAGCCCGGCAACGCGGGTCCTCCTCTGACCTCCCGGAGCGGCACCCCGGGGAGCAGGGCGCTGGACCCGCGAGAACCGCCTCACCCCAGCCGACCAGGAGGCGTCGAGCGAGGTCGCCGAACTCACCCGCGTTACCGCACTAGCCGGGTCCGGGCATCCCCTCCCAGCGCGGGATCAGGCCGGCGTCGATGCCGAACTGGTCGAGGATCTTCGTGACGGTGTGGTCGACGAGGTCTTCGATCGTGGCCGGACGGTGGTAGAAGGCGGGGACCGGTGGCAGGACGACGGCGCCGCTCTGGGTCACCTGCGCCATCAGGCGGAGATGACCCAGATGGAGCGGCGTCTCGCGAACGACCAGCACCAGCCGGCGCCGCTCCTTGAGACACACATCGGCGGCCCGAACGATGAGGCTGTCGTTGTAGCTGTTGGCGATCGCCGAGAGGGTCTTGATCGAGCACGGAGAGACCGCCATCCCGGCGGTGGTGAAGGTCCCGCTGGCGATCGACGCCCCCAGGTCGCGCTCGTCGTGGACCACGTGGGCCAGGGCGGCGACCTGGTCGGGGTCGCGTCGCATCTCGTACTCGATCGTGCTGCGGGCGCCGGCGCTGATGATGGCGTGGACCTCGACGTCGGTCCTCTCCCGCAGCACCTCGAGGAGGCGGACGCCGTAGTGCGGCCCACTCGATCCCGCCAGGCCGACGATCAGCCGCCGGGGCGTGGCCGGCACCACGCTCATCCGGGGCCCGGCGCCGACCGCAGCGCGGTCACCGCCTCCGCCCAGGCCGGCAGCACCTGGGCGGGGTCCTTGAGCCGGAACCCGATCCCTGACGTGATCTCGGCATAGCCGACGACGTCCTCGAGAACCTCCTCAACCCTGGCGAGGAAGAAGGCCCGTGGCCCGCGGCTCAGGGTGATGTCCTCACCGCGTCGGGCCACGAGCCGGATGTAGTAGGCGGCGGCGCCGGCGACGACCATCAGCAGCGACCGGCGGGAGTGGGCGAGGTTGGCGGTGGTGGCGCTGCCCGGCCAGAGGGCCAGGCGCACCTCGCGTGGCCCGGTCGCCAACACCTCGCCGACGCTGAGCATGGCGACGCGGGGCCAGCCGTCGGGGTCCGTCGTGACGAGGAGAAGCGTCAGCCCCTCGCGCCGCGCGAGGTCGTGGCCGTCGAGGAGGCCTGCCAGGTTGGCCGGAAGCTCTGGCCCGAGCGAGCGCGACATTGGACCTCAGCCCTCCTCATCCGATGGCGGGGTGCGACGCGTCCTTGACATCCGGATGGGGCGATTCTACTATGACTTTCGCTATGAGTAATCAGGTTTCACAGAGCGAAACCCGCCGCTACTTCATAGCCTCGCTGGCCAAGGGACTGGAGCTGCTCAACGCCTTCAGCAACGACAGCCAGCCCCTCAGCCTGAAGGACCTGTCCGAGCGAACCGGCTGGAGCAAGGGCGCGACGTTCCGCTACGCGTTCACCCTCCAGCATCTGGGGTACCTGCAGCAGGATCCGGTGACCAAGCGCTACCGACCGGGGGTGAAGGTCCTCAGCCTGGGGTTCTCCTATCTCAGCGGTCTGGGCCTGACCGAGCGGGCCCAGTCCTACCTGGAGGAGCTGTTCCAGGCGACCGGGCAGCCTTGCCACATGGCCATCCTCGACGGGCCCGACATCGTCTACGTCCTGCGCCGGGCCGACCGCAGCCTCACCTCCATCAACGTCTACGTGGGCGCTCGCCTTCCCGGCTACTGCACCTCGATGGGCAAGGTGCTCCTCGCTCACCTCCCCGGGGCGGAAGCCCGGCGGCGGCTGGCGTCGGTGCCGCTGCGGCAGCACACCCCCAACACCGTCACCGACCTGGATCGGCTGGCGGCGGAGTGGGCCCAGATCCGGGAGCGGGGGTACAGCTCGACGGACGAGGAGCTGGAGCTCGGCGTCCGCTCGATCGCCGCACCGATCCGCGATATCTCGGGCCAGGTCATCGCTGCCGTCAACGTCTCGACGCTCGCGGCGCGGGTGAGCCGGGAGGAGATGTGCGCGCAGTTCCTGCCCAGGCTGCTGTCGGCTGCGACCCGGATCTCGTCGGTGCTGGGATACCTGCCTGCGGGGCAGGCGGTGGCGGTGTAGACGGGCACCTAGTGGAGGGGGGGCATGGCGTACCGCGATCTGCGCGAGTTCATTGAGCGGCTCGACGCCGAGGGGCAGCTGCGTCGGATCACCAGGGAGGTTGACTGGAACCTCGAACTGGGCCACGTGGCCAAGATCAATGAGCAGCGGCAGGGGCCGGCCCTCCTCTTCGAGAACGTGAAGGGTTACCCGGGCCAGTCGGTCTTCACCAGCGCCTTCACGTCCAAGGAGCGGGTCGCCCTCGGCCTGGAGATGCCGACCGAGACCCGGTTCCTGGAGATCGCCCGGTCCTGGGTCGGCCGCATCGCCGACAAGCGCATCCCGCCGGTCGTGGTCCCGACGGGGCCGGTCAAGGAGAACATCCTGACCGGCTCCGAGGCCGACCTCTACAAGCTACCGGCCCCCTGGTTCTACCCCAACGACGGCGGCCGCTACATCGGTACCGCCTGCTACCTGATCAGCCGCAACCTGGAGACGGGCCGGCTGAATCTGGGCACCTACCGGGTCATGATCATCGACGGGCAGACGGCCGGCATCCAGCTGATCAAGGCCAAGGACTCCGAGATCGACCTGCGCGGCTACGGTGCGGCCGGCAAGCCGATGCCGGTGGCGCTGGTCATCGGAGGCGACCCCGTCCTCTTCCTGTGCTCCAGCACCCTGTTCCCCCTCACCGAGAGTGAGTACGACATCGCCGGGGCGCTCAGCAACCGGCCGGTTGACGTGGTCCGGGCGGAAACCAGCGACCTGCTGGTCCCCGCCGCGGCGGAGATCGTCATCGAAGGTGAGATCGAGTTCGGGAAAACCCTCCCGGAAGGACCGTTCGGTGAGTACCCGGGCTACTACACGGGCGCCGGCGCGGTGGAGCGCGAGTTCCTGAAGGTCAAGACGATCACCCATCGCAACCGGCCCATCCTGTGGTCCACCACCGTCGGCAAGCCGGTCACCGACACCCACATGATCATGGGGATCAACCGCACGGCGTCGCTCTGGAACGACCTCCAGAACATGAAGATCCCCGGGATCGTCGGCGTCTACGGGCCGCCCGCGGCGGCCGGCCGGATGCTGGCCATCATTCAGGTCAAGCAGATGTACCACGGTCACTCGACGCAGGTCGGTCTGGCCGCCTTCGCCAGTGTCACCGGCAACTACGGGCTCAAGACCGTGATCCTGGTGGACGAGGACATCGACCCCGAGAACCTGGACGAGGTCATGTACGCCCTGGCCTTCCGGTACCAGCCGGAGCGGGGGACGCAGATCCTGAGGCGCGGGCGTTCCACACCGCTCGACCCCTCGCTGCCGATCGAGACCCGGTACATGACGTCCCGGGTGATCCTGGACACCTGCATTCCCTACGAATGGGAGCAGAAGCCGATGCCGATCGCCATGGACGACGCGCTCACCCAGCGCATCAAGGACAACTGGGACCTCTACTTCGGCGAGGGTGCGGCGGCGCGAGAGGCCGCGGCGGCGCTGGCCCAGAGGTGATGGGGTTGCCCTTCCGCGGCCTGGTCTTTGACATCGACGGCTGCCTGATGAAGGGGGCGACCGCCATCCTGGGCGCCGCCGAAGCGGTGGCCCAGCTGAAGGCGTGGGGGTTGCGGGTGCGGTACGTCACCAACGACTCCTCCAAGACGCCGGCCCAGCTGGCCGCCGGTCTGCAACGGGCCGGCATCGATGCCGAGGTCGCCGAGGTGTTGACCTCGGCCTTGGTGGCGGCCGAGTACGCCGCCCGCACCCACGCCGGCGCCCGCGTGCTCGCCGTGGGCGGCCCCGCCCTGCGCGAGGCGCTGGAGGCCCGCGGTCTCCGCTTGGTCGAGGACCGATCGGCGGAGGTGGTGGTCGTGGGCCGCGACCTGGAATTCACCTACCAAAAGCTCGACGCCGCCTGCCAGGCGATCTGGGCGGGCGGGATCTTCCTGGCCACCAACCTCGATCGGCGGGTCCCCGTGGAGCGGGGCTTCGTCCCCGGAACGGGGGCCATGGTGAGCGCCGTCGCCTGGGCCACCAGCCGGCGGCCGAAGGTGATGGGCAAGCCGTCCACGTGGGCGGGGGGAGCGGCCGTCCGGTCCCTCGGCGTCCCGGCGTCGGAGATCGTGTTCGTCGGCGACCAGCTGCAGCAGGACGTCCGGATGGGCAAGAGCGTCGGCGCGGCCGGGGTGCTGGTTCTCACCGGCTCCTCGCGGCGGGCCGACGTCGATCGCGTGGCCGAGCGGTACCGACCCGACGCCGTCCTGCCGGGCGTGGCGGCACTGCCGGGCTGGCTCCAGGCCGACCGGTCAGACGTGGGGGCCGCGGGACTGGAGAGCGCTGTCTGAGGGACGTCCGCAGCTCGGGCCGCCGGCCCGGGCCGAGTCACCGGCTGGAAGCGGGACTGGAGGGGTGCCATGGTTGAGGCAAGGGCTAGGGCTCGGAGCTTTCCGAGCCCGTTCGACGTGGCCACGCCGCTGGGGGCGGAGGGATGGCAGGAGATGTACCCGTACTACTACCTGTTCAGCCCGGAGAGGCGTGAGTTCGAGGAGGGCAAGCTCTGGTTCCGTGACGGGATGCACCATCCGGAGCCGCTCTACCCGTTCGACACGGTGACCAGCGAGAGCTGGTGGGTCGGCCTGGGCCAGTACAACACACGGGTCTTCATCGTGCCGCCGGCGCTGGGCATCGACCAGCGCGTGCTCAACGGCTACCTCTACATCAGCGCCAACGCCATCACCGACAACGATGTGGTGGGCAAGCGCGTCGACTTCTTCATGAAGCGCGCCGGCCACTACTTCCAGAACTGGGACGCCCTCTACGCCAAATGGGAGAAGAAGGCGACCGAGACGATCCGGGAGCTGCAGGCGATCCAGGTGCCCTCCCTGCCCGAGATGGAAGACGAGTCCATGGTCACCGAGGGGCGGGGCGTCACCTCCGCCTACCACCTGATTGCCGCCTACGACCGCTGCATCGAGAACATGTACAAGATGTGGCACCTCCACTTCGAGTTCCTGAACTTGGGCTACGCCGCCTACCTGACCTTCTACGGCTTCTGCCAGCAGGCGTTTCCGGGCATCCCGGACCAGAACGTCGCCAAGATGGTGTCCGGCATCGACGTGATGCTCTTCCGACCGGATGACGAGCTGAAGCGGCTGGCCCAGCTGGCCCTCGACCTCGGGGTCAGCGACGCCTTCGGGGACGGACGGTCCCCGGATCAGGTGCTGGCCGACCTCTCCCAGGGGGCAGCCGGCCAGCAGTGGGTGGCCGACCTGGAGAAGACCAAGGATCCGTGGTTCAACTTCTCCAACGGGGGGGGCTTCTACCACCACCACCGCAGTTGGATCGATCAGCCCAAGCTGCCGTTCAGCAGTATCCGCAGCTACATCGGCCAGCTCCAGCGCGGGGAGGACATCGCCCGCCCGATGCAGGTGGTCCGGGCCGAGCGTGACCGCATCACCGCCGAGTACCGGGCCCTCTTCAAGACCGACGAGGACCGCAAGGCGTTCGACGATCAGCTGGGCCTGGCGCGGACGGTCTTCCCGTATGTCGAGAACCACAACTTCTACGTCGAGCATTGGCACCACACCATCTTCTGGAACAAGATCCGTGAGTTCTCCCAGGTGCTGAAGGCCGCCGACTTCTGGGACGAGGTTGAGGACCTCTTCTACCTGCACCGGCGCGAGGTCTATGACGCCCTCTACGACTGCATCACCAGTTGGGCGGTGGGCACGCCGGCCCGCGGCCCGAAGTACTGGCGACCGATCATCCAGAAGCGCAAGAAGATCATCGAGAGCCTCTACCAGTGGACTCCACCGCCGGCGCTGGGCCCGCCGCCGGAGGTGATCACCGAGCCGTTCACGATCATGCTCTGGGGGATCACGACGGAGCGCGTCGGGGAGTGGCTGAATCCGTCTGGCGGGGAGGACGCCAGGACCCTGTCCGGTTTCGCCGGTTCGGGTGGCGTCGCCGAGGGCCCGGCCCGGGTGGTCCTCAACGTGGAGGAGATCAGCTCGGTCCTGGAGGGCGAGATCCTGGTCTGCACCATCACCTCCCCGAGCTGGACGCCCGTCTTCAACAAGATCCGAGCGGCGGTCTCCGACATCGGCGGCATGATGTCCCACGCCGCCATCGTGTCCCGCGAGTACGGGCTCCCCGCCGTGGTGGGCACCGGATGGGCGACGACCAAGATCAAGACCGGCCAGCGCCTTCGGGTCGACGGCGACACCGGCGTCGTCACCCTCCTCGACTGAGGGTGGGAGGGAGTTGGCAATGGCATCCGAGGTGTCGCACATCCTCTGGTTCCAGGACCTCCGTCCTGAGGCCCGGTCCCTGGTCGGGAGCAAGAACGCGAGCCTGGGCGAGATGATGCGGGAGGGGTTGCGGGTGCCGTCGGGGTTTGCCCTCACCACCCTCGCCTACGACGCCTTCATCGAGAACGCCGGGCTGCGACCGCGGATCCACACCGCCCTGGGCGGACTCGACCCGGAGGATACCGGGGCGGTGGAGGCGATCAGCCGCGGACTCCGCGCGGAAATCGAGCGCGCCACCCTGCCCCGCTCGGTGGCGGAGGAGCTGCGGCTGTCCTACGCCGTCCTGGCCGAGGAGGCCTGCACTCCGACCCCACCGGTGGCGGTCCGCTCCAGCGGCACCGCCGAGGACATGGCCGGCGCCAGCTTCGCCGGCCAGCAGGACACCTACCTTTGGGTCCAAGGGGTGGAGTCGCTGGCCAGCCACACGCTGCGCTGCTGGTCGAGCCTGTTCACGCCGCAGGCCATCAGCTACCGCGCGCGGATGGGCTATCCGCCCGAAGCGGTCTCCATGAGCGTTGGTGTCCAACGGATGGTGGATGCCCGCGTGGCCGGCGTCATGTTCACCGTCAACCCGCTCAACGGAGACCCTTCCAAGATCGTGATCGAGGCCAGCTGGGGCCTTGGCCTGAGCGTGGTCGGTGGCGAGGTGACGCCGGACGATTACTGGGTCGACAAGGTCACCCTGGGGGTGATCCGGCGCAACGTCTGCCGCAAGGCGACCAAGTACGTTCGCGACCCGGCCGGTGGCGGGGTCTCCGTGGTGGCGGTCCCCGAGCCCGCCCAGGCCGTGCCCTGCCTGACCGACGGCGAGGTGATTGAGCTGGCCCGCCTGGGGAAGGCCCTCGAGGTGGTCTGTGGCTCGGCCCGTGACATCGAGTGGGCGATCGACGAGGTGCTGCCGTCCCCGGACAACGTGCTCCTGCTGCAGTGCCGCCCGGAGACGATCTGGAGCCGGCGGCGGGCGGAGCCGCTGGTCGCGCCCAAGGCCACCGGGATCGACTACGTGCTGGGCGCCATGCTGGGCCCGCCGCCCAGGAAGGCGGAGTAGGCAGCCTCGATTGGCCGATCGCTACTGCCCCCGCTGCGGCTCGGCGCTGACCGTCGTCCGGGAAGGCGGCCGGGACCGGCAGGGCTGTCCCGCCTGCGGCCAGGTGCTCTACCGCAACCCGGTGCCGGTGGCGATGGCGGTGGCGTGGCGGGATGATCGGATCCTGCTGGTCCAGCGGGGCAACGAGCCCCTGCACGGGTTCTGGGCGCCGCCGGCCGGCTACGTCGAGCTGGACGAGTCGGTCGAGGCGGCGGCGGTCCGCGAGACGCAGGAGGAGACGGGCCTCACGATCGCGGTCGAGGGGCTGCAGGCTGCCCACTCCGCTCCCGGAATCGGCGTGGTCCTGATGGTGTACCGGGCGCGCGCCGAGGCTGGGATGCCGGTGCCCGGGCCGGAGGTCCTCGACGTCGGCTTCTTCGCCCCGGAGGCCTTGCCCACCCAGCCGGTGCTGGCCGGCGGATCGGAACTCGACCGCTGGTTCCTCGGACTGCTCCCCGAGCTCATGGGCGGGGAGACGGCCGGCCGCGCCGGGCGGCGGCGCCGGATGGGGGAACTGGAGCGGCGTCTGCGGTCGCTGCTGGCCCAGGAGCGCGCTTCCCATCAGGGGACGTCCGATGCCAGCCTCGAGCGCAGTGTGGCTCCAGAGGTGGAGTCCCTGTGGCGCGAGATCGATGAGCTGCGCCGGCTGGAGGAGGGGGGGTGAGCGCCGGCCATGAGACCGTCGAGCGCCGCAAGGAGGAGCATCTGCGGGTGACCGCCGGTGGCGACGTCGGCAGCCGGGTCCGGCCCGGGTGGGCCGACATCCATCTCCTCCACCAGGCCATTCCAGCGACTGACCTGGCCGCCATCGACGTGGGCACCGAGTTCCTCGGCCACCGCCTGCGGGCGCCGGTGGTGATCGCCGCCATGACCGGGGGCCACCGGGCCGCGAGCGAGATCAACGGCGTCCTGGCAGACGCAGCCGAGCGCCACGGTCTGGCGATGGGCGTGGGCAGTCAGCGGGCGGCCCTCCTGAACCCGGGCCTGGCCAGCACCTACGCCATCGCGCGGGAGCGCGCGCCCGGCGCCTACCTGATCGCCAACGTCGGTGCCGCCCAACTGGTGCCCCAGCACGACCAGCCGGCCCTTGGCAGGGACGAGCTCCGCCGGGTGGTCGCCATGATCTCGGCGAACGCTCTGGCCATTCACCTCAACTACCTGGAGGAGGCGGTGCAGACCGAGGGCGGCCGCGCCGCCGGTGGGCTGCGAGCGGCGATGGCCGAAGCGGTGCGGGCCGTGTCCGTGCCGGCGATCGCCAAGGAGACGGGCGCCGGCCTCTCGCGCGGGGCGGCCCTGGACCTGCGAGACGCGGGCTTCCGCGCACTCGACGTTGGCGGTCTCGGCGGCACGAGCTTTGCCGCCGTCGAGGCCCGACGGGCGGAGATGCATGGGGACGGGCGCGGCGCCCGGCTGGGCGAGGTGTACCGCGACTGGGGGATCCCGACGGCCGTCTCTATCGTCGCCGCCCGGCCCACCGGGCTTCCCGTCATCGCCACCGGGGGCGTGCGGTCCGGCCTCGACGCGGCCAAGGCGATCGCGCTCGGCGCCAGCCTGGTCGGGGTCGCGCGGCCACTGCTGACGGCCGCGCTGGCGGGCGGGGCGGCGGTGGACGCCTGGCTGGACCAGTTCCTCGAGGAGCTGCGGGTCGGCGTCTTCCTCTCCGGTGGCTCCTGCCTGGCCGATCTCCGGAGCGTGCCCCGCGTCATTGCCGGGGAGACGCGGCGCTGGCTTGAGGACCTGGGCTACGCGGACCCGCCCTAGGGGCGGCCGGGCCCCGGTGGGAACGGTCGGAGCGGCATCCAGCTCGAGCTGTCCGCGGGGACGGGGGAGGTGGGCCCAGGTCGCCCCCCGGGGGGCCCGACGCGGCGGCCGCTCATCCTGCGGCCCGGCACCCAGGGGGTCGGGTGCGGGCCGACGCGAGGCGGGGAGCCGAGGCAGGCCCAAGCTGGCACCCCGGAGGCCAGGACTCGGGCGGTGACGGGCCGCGCGCGGGGGCGGGTCAAGGCGATCGGGCCGAGCTGACCGTGGGGGTGCCTGACGGCCCCGCCATCGGGGCGGAGATGACGGTGCCCGTCGGGAGGGGGGCCACGGGCGGTGTCAGCCGGGGGCGGGCGAGCGCCCCGTGGGAGCGCCGGACGGACCGCGGGCCGATCCCTCAGCGGTCCACCCTTAGAATTCGGCCATGCTGCGACTGCTCACCGCCGGGGAGTCCCACGGGCCGGGGCTGACCGTGATCGTCGACGGTCTCCCGGCCGGCCTGCCGGTGAGCGGCGCGGCGATCGATCGTGACCTCCGCCGCCGCCAGGGCGGTTACGGCCGGGGCGGCCGGCAGAAGATCGAGCGGGACCACGCCGAGATCACCAGCGGGGTCCGCGGGGGGCACACCCTCGGCTCCCCGGTGACGCTGCACATCGTCAACCGGGACTGGGAGAACTGGCGCCGGCCGATGCAGGTGGAGGCCCGCGGCTTCACCTCCAAGCGGGTCACCCGGGTCCGGCCGGGGCACGCCGACCTGGCCGGGGTGCTGAAGTACGGCTTCGACGACGCCCGCAACGTCCTGGAGCGGGCCAGCGCCCGCGAGACCGCGGCCCGGGTCGCCGCCGGGGCCCTGGCCAAGGCGCTGCTCCGCCCGGCCGGGGTCACGGTCCACAGCTACACCACCCGCATCGGGCCCTGCGCCCTGGAGGCGCCGGCGGGCGCCCCGGTCGCCTGGGACCTGGTGGAGGCGTCGCCGGTGCGCTGCCCCGACGCCGATCTCTCGCAGGCCATGGTGGCGGCCATCGACGCGGCCCGGGAGCGTGGCGACACCCTGGGCGGCTGCTTCCAGGTGATCGCCGCCGGGGTCCCGCCGGGGTTGGGCAGCTACCGGCAGTGGGACACCCGCCTGGACGGGCTGCTGGCCCAGGCGCTGTGCAGCATCCAGGGGGTCAAGGGGGTGGAGCTGGGCACCGGCTTCACGGCCGCGGCCCAGCCGGGGTCGGCGGTCCACGACGAGCCCCGCTGGGACCCGGCCGGGCGGCGCTTCTTCCACCGCACCAACCGCGCCGGCGGGCTCACCGGCGGTGTCACCACCGGCGAGCCGGTGTGGTGCACGGTGGCGGTCAAGCCCATCTCGACCCTGTTGCGGCCGCTGCGGTCGGTCGACCTCGCCACCAAGGCCGAGGTCAACGCCCACTACGAGCGCAGCGACATCTGCGTCGTCCCCGCCACCGGCGTGGTCGGGGAGGCCATGGTCGCCTGGGTCCTGGCTGGGGCCTTCGTCGAGAAGTTCGGCGGCGACGGCTGGGCCGAGACCCGGCGCAACTGGCGGGCGTACCTCGCAGGGCTGCGCCGCCGGTGACCCAGGTGGCACCCTTCCCGCCGGTCGGGGCGGTGGCGGCGACGCCGCCCATCCCGCCGGCGCCGGTCTTCCTCTGCGGGCTGCCGGGCAGCGGCAAGTCGACGGTGGCGCCGCTGCTGGCGGCGCGGCTGGGCTACCGCGCCGTCGACAGCGACCAGGAGCTGGAGCGGCGGTCGGGTCGCTCCGTCGTGGGGTGGTTCGCGGCCGAGGGCGAGGCGGGGTTCCGGGGCGCCGAGCGCCGGGTGGTGGCGGACCTCAGCCGCAGGCAGCGGGTGGTGGTGGCCCTTGGGGGCGGCGCGCTGGAGGACCCGGCCACCCGGGGCCGGCTGCGCCGACGCGGCCGCTGCCTGTGGCTGGACGCCCCGCTGCCCGAGCTGGTCCGGCGCTGCGCCGGTGGCCCGAGGCGGCCGCTCCTGGACCGTGACCCCGCGGCCCGTCTGGCGGAACTGGCCGCCCGGCGGCTGCCGGTGTTCGCCGCCCTCGCCCTGCGTGTCGAGACCGGGGGCCGGCTCCCGGCCGAGGTGGCGGCGGCGTGCGCGCGGGCCCTCACCCTCGCCCCGGCCCCGGGCGCGAGGTGACCGTGGTGGAGACGGTGCGGACGGTGGAGGTGCCGCTGGGGCCGCGGGCGTACCCCGTGCGGGTCGGGCCGGGAGCGCTCACCGAGCTGGGGGCGGTCCTCGAGCAGCGGGTGCGCGGCCGCCAGGTGGCCCTCATCCTGGACGGTGGCCTACCGGCCGCCGTGACCCAGCCGGTGGTGCAGGCCCTGCGCCGGCACGGGCCCCTGCTGGTCCGCCGGGTGCGCGGCGAACCGGCCAAGCGGCTGCGCACCGTGGAGCGGCTCTGCGAGGCCTTCGCCCGGGCTCGGCTCGATCGGGAGGCGGCGGTGGTGGCCCTGGGCGGCGGGGTGGTCGGGGACGTGGCGGGCTTCGCCGCCGCGGTCTACGCCCGGGGCATCGCCGTGGTGCAGTGCCCGACGACCCTGGTGGGCATGGTCGACAGCGCCATCGGCGGCAAGACGGGGGTCAACCTGGCGGGCGGCAAGAACCTGGTCGGGGCAGTGCACCAGCCGGTGGCCGTCCTCTGCGACCCGGGCCTGCTCCACGACCTCCCCGAGCGGGACTACCGGGCCGCGTTCGGGGAGGTCGTCAAGTACGCTATGGTCCGCGACCCGGGGATTTTGGATCTCCTGGAGCGCGAGGCGGAGCCAATCCGCAGACGCGACACCGGGGTGCTCTCGGAGCTGATCCTGCGGTGCTGCGCCTGCAAGGCCGCAGCCGTCGCCGCCGATGAACATGATCAGGGAGAGCGGGCCATCCTCAACTACGGCCACACCATCGGACACGCCCTGGAGGTCGCGACCGCCTACAGCCGCCTGCGCCACGGCGAGGCCGTCGCCATCGGCATGCGGGTGGCGGGACGGCTCAGCACCGAGGTGCTGGGGTGCCCGTCAGCCGACATCGTTCGCCAGGACCGGGCCCTGGCCACGTTCGGGCTGGGCCGGGCCCCCGGCCCCTCGGTGGACCCCGCGCGGGTCCTGGCGGCCACCCTGCGGGACAAGAAGGTGGTGGCGGGGGCCGTGCGCTGGGTGCTCTGCGAGCGGCTGGGCCGGGCCACCCCCGGCCACCAGGTCCCCGAGCCGCTGGTGCGGGCCGCGCTGGCCGCGGGGCTGGCCGCATGACCGGTGAGTCCGCGGGGTCGCCACCCCAGTTCCTCTGCCTCAACGGCCCCAACCTCGGGGCCCTGGGTCGGCGCGAGCCGGCGGTCTACGGGCGCACCACCCTGGCCGAGCTGGAGGCGCGTCTGCGGGCCCGCGCCGCGGAGCTCGGGGTTGGCGTCGACTGCCGTCAATCGAACCACGAGGGCCAGCTGATCGACTGGCTGGAGGAGGCCGATGGGGTCCAGGGGGCGATCTGCAACCCCGGCGGCCTGGCCCACACCAGCGTGGCCCTGCGCGACGCCTTCACCGCGTTCGGCCGGCCCGTCGTCGAGGTTCACCTGACCAACGTCCACGCCAGGGAGCCCTTCCGCCAGCGCCTGCTCACCGCGGGGGCGGCCCACGCCCTCGTCAGCGGGCTGGGGGCGGACGGGTACCTGCTGGCCCTGGAGGCCCTGCTGGGGCTGACCGTCCGTTCACGAGGAACGTCATGATCGATGCTGGTGACCTGCGGTCCGGGAAGACGGTGGAGCGCCACGGGCAGCTGCTCGAGGTCCTCTCCTTCGAACACATCAAGCTCGGGCGGGGGACCGCGGTGGTGCGAGCCCGCTTGCGCAACGTGGACACCGGGGCCGTCACCGAGGAGACCTTCCGTCCCGAGGAGCGCCTGGCCCGGGCCCGTATCGAGCGGATCGCCGTGCAGTACCTCTACCGGGACGGCGACCACCACGTGGTGATGGACACCACCACCTTCGAGCAGTACCCGCTCTCCACCCAGCAGATGGGGGAGGCGCTGCGCTACCTGCGGGAGAGCGACATGTGCACCCTGATGCGGCACGAGGAGCGGCTGCTGGGGGTGGAGCTGCCGATCACGGTCGAGCTGACGGTGACCGAGACCGACCCGGGGTTCAAGGGGGACACGGCCACCGGCACCACCAAGCCCGCCACCCTGGAGACCGGGCTCACGGTGGACGTTCCGCTGTTCGTCAACCAGGGGGATCGGGTGCGGGTGGACACCCGCACCGGGCGCTACCTCGAGCGGGCCCAGTGAGCGCCCGGCTCCCGGCCGGCGCCCCGACTGGGCGCCCGGGCCGGGTGCGGGTGGCGACGGAGGTGGTGGCGTCCATCGCCGCCCTGGCCGTCCTGGACTGCCAGGGGGTGGCGGCCATGTGCGCCCCTCAGGGCGCCTCGGTGGACCGGCTCCTGCGGCGGCAGCACGGGCACAAGGGGGTGAGGGTGACGATGCTGGACAGCACCACCCTGCGGCTGGACCTCCATCTGGCGATGCGCGCCTCGGCCTCCCTGCCGGAGCTGACCGAGGAGGTGCAGCGCCGGGTCAGCGACGCCGTCGCCAAGATGCTGGGCCTGGAGGTGGCCGAGGTCAACCTCCATGTCGTGGACGTGGAGCCGGGCTGAGGGCGTGGTGGACGAGCGACACCTCGGTCGGGAGCTGGCCCTGCGGGTGCTGTTCCAGCTGGATGCGGCCGGGGCACCCCAGGCGGCGGCCGAATCCTGGCCCGCGGTGCTGGCCTACGAGGCCGCTGAGTGCGGGGCCCGGGCCCGGAGCCTGGCGTTCGCCCAAGCGCTGGTCGCTGGGGTCCTGCGGGAGCGGACCGAGCTGGACCGGACCCTCACCGAGGCCTCCAGCCACTGGAGCCTGGACCAGATGACCCAGGTCGACCGCACCATCCTGCGGCTGGCCGCCTATGAGCTCCAGGAGGGGACCGGCACCCCGGTGGGGGTCGCCATCAACGAGGCGGTCGAGCTGGCCAAGGTCTACTCGGGCAGGGATGCCGGCCGGTTCGTCAACGGGGTCCTGGGACGGGTGGCGCGCCGGGGTGCGGCACCGGGGGGGCGGCGTGCAGGTTCTGCAGGTCGCTGAGCTGACCGCCCGGATGCGGGCGGCCCTGGAGGAGGACCCGGCGCTCCAGGACGTGTACGTGGAGGGGGAGATCAGCAGCTGTAACCGCGCCCAGTCAGGGCACTGCTACCTGTCCCTGAAGGACGTGCGGCCGGGCATGGGCGACCGGGCGACGGTCCAGATGCTCATGTTCCGCCGGGAGCTGAGCGCGCTGCGCTTCGAGCCGGCGACCGGCCAGCACGTCATCGCCCACGGGCAGATCAGCCTCTATGCGCCCAACGGGAGCGTGCGGCTCCTCCTCGACCATGTGGAGCCGGTGGGGGTGGGCGCGCTGGCCATCGCCTTCCGGCAGCTGGTGCAGCGCCTGACCGCGGAGGGCCTCTTCGCGGCGGAGCGCAAGCGGCCCCTGCCGCCGCTGCCCCGGCGGCTGGCGGTGGTCACCTCCCCCAACGGGGCCGCCGTGCGCGATGTCATCCACGTCATCCATCGGCGCTGCCCGATCACCGCCATCCTGGTGGTCCCGACCGTGGTGCAGGGCGACGCCGCCCCGGCCCAGATCGTGGCGGCGCTGCAGGCGGCGGTCCGGCCGGGGGTGGAGCTGGTCCTGCTGGTGCGGGGAGGCGGATCGCTGGAGGACCTGCAGGCGTTCAACCACGAGGCGGTGGCTCGGGCCGTGGCGGCGTGCCCGCTGCCGGTGGTGACCGGGGTGGGCCACGAGACCGACACCACCATCGTGGACTTCGTGGCGGATCGCAGCGCCCCGACCCCCTCGGTGGCGGCTGCGCTCGCGGTCCCCGAGCTCATGGAGCTCCGGGCCGCGGTCCGGGAGCGGCAGCTGCGGCTGTGGCGGGGCGTGCATGCCCGGAGCGCGCGCCGCCGGGAGGCGCTGGCCGCGGTGGCCCGGCGGCTCGACCGGTGCGCCCCGGCGCGGCGCGTG
>JAKABB010000045.1 GCA_021802045.1 bacterium | reverse complement strand
GCGGCCGTCCGCGCTCACCCCCCCCACCACCAGGACGGCGGTGTGCTCCTGCTCCAGGCCGGCCTTCAGGTACACCCCGTCCGCGAACAGGTACACGTAGCGCTCCCGGATCGGGCGCCCCCTCCAGAGCCGGAACTCGTCCGCCCACTCGTCCTTCAGCCGCACGATGCTGCTCGGCGACAGCGCCGCCGTCTCCCCGACCAGGGCCCGGAAGATCGGCTCGAAGTCCCCGGTCGACAGCCCCTCCAGGTACAGCCGCACCAGCAGCCGGGCCTGGGTCCGCGACCGGCGCTCCCACTTCCCCAGCAGCTCCGACTGGAACGGCTCCACCCCCACCGGGACATCGCGGACCCGGGGCTGCCGAACCGTGACCGCTCCCATCCCCACCCCGACGCTCCGCGCCGGCAGGTGCCCGTTGCGGTACCCCCGGAACTCCTCACCGCGCTGGTACCGGCCCCGCTGCAGGAAGTCATCCACCTCCGCTCGCAGCGCGGCCTGGAGCATGCGCTGGGCTCCCGCCCGGGCCAACTCCTCCAGCGGGTCGTCGGGGGCGGGAACTGGTGCGGTCGGGGCCAGAATCTGATAGCGTCTCGACATAACGGCGTGGCCTCCAGGATCGACCCGCGGCGCGAGCCGATTGGTTGGTACAACACCTGGAAGGCTACGCCGTCTTCATGCCCGCCAGCCGGGCCCTCGACGGCAATTTCCACAAGAGTTCAAATTACCTCATGGACCTCCCCCTGGCGGCGCAGCAGCCGGTACATCGTGGCCGGCGAGCACAGGTACCGGCCTTCGTCGAGCAGGGTGGCCCAGACGGTGGCCGGGGCCGCGTCCACGAAGCGCGCCGTGTGCAAGGTGTCCAGGACCTGCTGCTGTTCGTCCGGGCTCAAGGCCCGGGGTTGGGGGCGTGGCGCCCGGGGGGTTCGGGGGTGTGGCGGCCGCGGCTGGCGCGGGTGGCGGCGGTAGTAGGTGGCCGGGGCGTAGCCCAGCGCCCGGCAGGCCGGCGTCGTGCCGATCACGTCCGCCAACGCGGTGATGGTGGCCTCCATCAGGTGGGCCTGTTCCCGCCGGCGCTCTCGCGGGCCAGATCGTGCAAGAGCGCCGAGACTTTTCCCTGGACGTCGATCACCCGCTCCGCCTTGGCCAGACGCTCCTTCAGCCGGGTGTTCTCCTACCGCAGGCGGCCCACCTCCCGGAGCAGCGGGTCCGCGGGCGGCCGGCCGCGCCGGGTGCTGAGCCCGGCGAGGGCGCCCGCCGCGCGCTGGCGGCGCCAGTCCACCAGATGCGACGAGTACAACCCCTCCCGCCGCAGCACGGCCCCGACGGCGCCCGGCGTCCCCTCGAGCCCGTCAATCTCTTCCAGCACCGCCAGCTTGTACGCCGCGGGGAACTGCCGCCGCTGAGCCTTGGCCGGCGGCCCCGGTTCCTCGGCCGCCCGGGGCCCCATCTCCGCGACCGGCCTGCCCGTTGTATGGGTCATGACGCTCATCCGGGGTGTCCTCCGGCTCCGCCCTGCAGTGGGTAATTACCGGGACCTGCTTCTCTCGCCCAAGGTTGACACACAGGGCCGGGGTGATCGAAGGCGCCTGCAGGCACCTGGTGAAGGACAGGCTCGAGCTTACCGGCGCTCGCTGGGGGCTCAGCGGCGCAGAGGCAATCCTGAAGCTGCGAGCCCTACGAAGCAACGGCGACTTCGACGAGTACTGGAAATGTCGCCTCAACAGGGAACGGCAGCGAGTCCATGAGGCTCGCTACGCCGATGGGACGATCCCCAGAGCCGCGTGATGCACCTCCAGGGGAGCCGCGCCCGACTCACTTATCCGATGTGAAACAGAACAACCCCACCGACACTTCGTCCGCGCTCGCGCAATACCTTGCGTGTAAAACGTACCTGTAGATCTTCGTACCTGCTTGGGCCAACAACGACCCACGACACATCTTGAGAACGCAGGAATATCCTTGCCGCACTCCTGATCTGCGCGAGCGAACCCGCGGCCGCCTCTCCGTTGTCAGCGGCCACCAAACTGAGCACGAACGGAGCTTCGCTTGGGCGATCATAGCTATCATCCTTGATCGAGTTACCGGTGAAGTACCCCTCTGGCATCCGGAATCTGAAGTGCGCCCTTGCCTGCCAGAACATCGCTAGGTCCGTTGATGGCCCATAAGCGTATGGCAAGACCAAGACCGTGGATCCCGGGGAGATGCTTTGTTCATCGTGCGCTGTCTGGAAGAAAGGTGGAGTTGGTGGAGTGCTATATGGAACGGATAGAAGCGGCACCCAACTAGCCGCTACCAATACCAGCAGGCCGGCTGCCAGCCACGGTCTAACGCTAGCCAAGCGGTCTAGCAGAATGCCCAGTAGAAGAATCCCGAACAGGTCTGTAAACAAGGAATAGCGCGCTGGCAGATCGTTATTCAGCAAGCGAATGGGAAGACGCGACGTGACGTCCAGCACCGCCCCCATGGAGCAGATCATCGCTACGGTGGCCATGCACGCTAGCCAGGCAATGGTCTCGTCGCGGAAGCGCAACATCAAGAGCCCTAGAGTGATCGTAAGCGGGATGCCAAAGTAGCTAGCTAGCTCTGGAGCCCCAAAAGACCACAGCCAGACAAGGTGCGCGACCGTCGGGAGAGTTAACGCTTGTTGCGCGCCCGGCAAGAAGAGGGAAACAGCCGTCGCCTCCCAATAGGCGGCGGGGACTAGGTTGCCATGCAGGGCACCAGGGCCCAAGAATTGGTAGCCGAGAAAGGGCACCGCGACCACCGCAAACGGCAGGGCGTATATCAAGCTACTCGCGATGTAGGCTAGTCGCTCCTTGGTTATCTCGTGCGTGAACAAGCAGAGCAGGACGACCCCGACCGCGAGCAGGACCACAGAGTCAAACAGCAGTTCTTCAGATGTGAGTAGCTGCACCAACGCCGTGCTGCCTAAGAACAATCCCGCTCTCATGGGGCTCCAGTGTTGCCTTACTAGGACCTCATGCACCGCCAGGAACAAAAGGGGGATTGCGCCTGCTTCTACCAGGTAGGTATGGCCGACTATGACCTCCGACGTGATATATGGGGAGAACCCAAATAGAAGCCCGCCTCCAAGCGTCAACCACCGAGAGCGCACCCAGCGTCTAGCCATCGCATAGAAGCCTACTGACGCTGTAACAATACCAAGAGTGACTTGGGCGTTGAGGCCCGCCGCACACCCGAGCACGGCGCTGACGGGCCACACCACCAGCTCGTACGGCAGGTCCGGGGGTGGCCACATGAGGCTAACTCCAGCTGGTGCGTGGATGTAGGTGGTATAGAGGGGGGTGTTTGTCTGGCTGACAGCGAACTGAACCCAACTTGTGGTCCACGCCCTCTGGATGGGGTCACCAACGCCGAGTCGTAGTCCATCTCCCAGTAAGCGGTGGGTTGACTTCCATACGGGCGATGTCCAGAGGATCGCCAGGATGAAGCTCACGAGCGCCGGTGGCAAGAGCTCGCGGGCGGGCCACCACAACGAGCCCCGCGTAGCTAGGAGGTCATGGCTCCGGGAGTGACGCCGGCTCATCAGGAATTACTCAATGGCTGAAGTGGCCTGTCGGCGGCCATGAGATTCTGGCCAGCGGCGGCCAAATAACTGGCCGCGGGCGGCCACGAAACCTGGCCAGTGGCGGCCACTGGAACGGGCCAGAGCGGGTCCTGCGGGCCCGGGGGGGCTGACGGGAAGGGTCCCGCCTGGGGTTTGCCGGCGGTGTTGCAGCACGCAGCGCCCAGGAGGGAGCCCGTGAAGTTTGCCGAGGGGGTCATGGAAATACTGGAGGCGTTCGACCTGACTGGATCGTACCGGGATGCCGCCGAGCTGGTGGGGTGTTCCCACAGCACGGTGGCCCGGTACGTGGCGGCGCGGGCGGCGGGCCGCCTGCGGGGGCGGCCGGTGCGGCGGGCGCAGGTGCTCGACGCGTACTTGGAAAAGACATCTATTGGAGCGCGCGCCCATTGCGTCTGAGTGAGGACGATCGCTCCACCAGCGGTAGCGGCGACGCCAGCAGCTAGCCAGCGCCAGCGGACCAGAGGACCGAATGCCAACCAGGAGACAGCGAGGCAGGGCAGTATGGTGGCACCGGTGGCCATCACGTAATGGGCAACGACCAAGCCATGCGAGAGGTTGAGCGCACCGAGCGTCACAGCGACAGCTGGCCACCAGAGGGGCCGCAGGGAGTGGCCTGGGATCCACATCCACAGGATGCCCATCATGGTGGCTGGGAGCATCAGGATTACGCTGAGGGGTGAGTACATCCCGCAAGACCAGCTGCAGGCGAGGGTTAGCAGACCGAGCAGGGCCAGTCCCGTTCCGTGACTCAGGATGCGGCTCCGCGTCCCGGTCTGGTCCAGTGCGAAGGCCAGTGGCGGCACGCGGCAGCGGAAGAGAGTCAGCGCTCCGGGCGCTGCGCGATGACGAGTAGGAGATCCCGGCTGCGCAGCGTGACGGGTACGCTGCGGAGACCGGGAAGCGTGGCGATGCGCGCCGCCAGTCCCAGGAGCGGCCCCCCGTCCCGCAGGCGGCCGCCAACATATCCGAGAGTGAACCGTCGCGGGCTGGTGCCTGTCCACCGATGAATGAGACCAGACCGCTCGACCATGGTCTGGAGTGCCCGGGGTGAGAAGTAGGTGAGATGCATGTCCATGAACCCCGGCCAACGTCCCCGCAGCAATCGTGCCAGAGGGGCTGTCATGTTGACGGTCAGCAACGCAAGCGTTCCTCCTGGGGCGAGCCAGGTGGCGCACCGGTCGAGGGCGCCCTGCGGGTCGAAGAGGTGCTCCAAGACATCGATCATGACAACGCAGTCGGCACTGGCAGGATCCTCGCTGGCGCTCTCGATCGTGCCCTGGGTGATCGTGACCCCGTACCGGGAGGTGCCTGTGGCAACTGCCCAGGCACTGGCCTCAATCCCACGAGGCTGCCATCCGCGCTGTTGGGCCACGTGCAGAAGGCAGCCCACGGAGCTGCCGACCTCCAAGAGGCGACCCGGTGACTGCCAACGCTCGATCTCGGTCAGGAGGCGGGCGGCGTGCCCGAGCCGCCGGGGTTCCTCGTCGAGATAGGTGGGATCCTCGACGGCCGTGTACTGCTCCAGTAGCCCCGAGGGGTCGGGGCACGGGCTGTAGCCGACCTGGCACGTGGCGCACCAGTAGATGGGGCCGTGATCTCCCGCGTGGGGAGTGGTGCAGGCCACCCCCTCCGAGTCCAGGCGGGACCGGAGAGGGTGGGTGGACTGATACCGCAGGTGTGCCGTGTTGCTAGGTGCGTGGCAGAGCGGGCACGAGGCGGGAGCCCTCGCCTCCGCGATCACGTCAGCTTGGGAGGCCCCATTGGCGCGGCCCGATCGCCGGCGGTGGCGTGGCGGCGACACGGCCGCAGAAAGACAGACGCCCAGGCTGCGCAGGACGTAGACGAGGGAGCGCGAGATGCTGATGGACGAGGACTCCTGGGTGTAGCGCGTGGGAATGGGCACCTCCGCGATGCGGAACCGGCGGCAGTGGGCCCCCACGAGCATCTGGGTGTCGAAGACGAAGTCGTCGGAGTAGGTCTCGAAGGGGACGGACTCAAGGAAGGTGCGGGTGTAGGCCCGCATACCGCTGTGGAATTCGCTGAAGCGGGTGCCCAGGAGGAGGTTCTGCAGGCCGCTGGTCAACCGGTTGCCGAGGTAGCGGTACTGTGGCATGCCGCCAGACCGGGGGTCGGCTCCGGTTCCGAAGCGGGATCCGAAGACGACGTCGGCCTCGCCGGCCTGGATGGGCTGGATAAGGCGTGGGATGGCTTGGGGGTCGTACTGATAGTCGGGGTGGAGCAGGACCACGATGGTGGCACCCAGGGCCAGGGCCTCGCGGTAGCAGGTCTTCTGGTTGGCGCCGTAGCCGCCGTTGCGGTCGCGGGTGCGGACGTCAAGGCCCAGTGCCCGGGCCACCGCGACCGTGTCGTCCGTGGAGGCGTCGTCCACCAAGAGGACGTGGTCGAAGTGCCCGGTGGGGAGATCGGCGACGGTCTTTGCGAGTGTCAGCGCGGCCCCGAACGCTGGCATCACCACCACCGTGTAGGGGGTCGGTAGTGCCGCGGTCATGGCTGGTGCGCTCCGGTGTGGGGATCCAGGGCCCCTACAGCGGAGGATAGGGGTGCAACCGAGGGGCGGCGGGTGACGGGCCGGTGACAGGGCGGGTCCTTTCGCGGAACGGTGTGACTTCGCGCGGGCCTGAGCCAGGCCCACGCCGACTGGCGACGTCGAGGGCGGACGATCGGCCGGGCTCGCCTCCTCCATCTATACTGCCCCGGTTGGCGCTCCGCCTCGCCGGAGGGGGCGAGGTGGTCCCTCAGGGGGCCGCCAACGACTCACCGCAGCATTCCCGAATGGTTTCCACTCCCGATCTCACCCCGAACCGGGTCGTGCCGCTCCCGGACACCGAGGGCGGCCCCCAGCCCAGCACCCGCCCGATCATCGTCTTCGAGCGGGTGAACAAGACCTACCCCAACGGCAATGCCGCTCTGAGTGAGGTCTCGTTCACCGTCCATCCCCGGGACTTCGTCTTCATCGTGGGCCCCAGCGGGGCCGGCAAGTCCAGTGTCATCCGGCTCCTCATCCGGGAGGAGGCGGCCCAGGGCGGGCACGTGCTGGTGGACGGGCAGGACCTGGGCCGGCTGCGGCGGCGGCACCTGCCCCGGCTGCGGCGGAAGATGGGGATCGTGTTCCAGGACTTCAAGCTCCTGCCCACCCTGACGGTGGAGCAGAACGTCGCCTTCGCCCTCCAGGTGACCGACCCCGGTCGCCGCCATCTGAAGGAGAAGGTGGCCGAGACCCTCTTCATCGTGGGGCTGGAGGACAAGCTCCACCGCTTCCCGGATCAGCTCTCCGGGGGGGAGCAGCAGCGGGTGGCGATCGCCCGGGCCCTGGTCCACCGCCCCCGGATCTTCCTCGCCGACGAGCCCACCGGCAACCTCGACCCCGACACCAGCTGGGGGATCGTCCAGCTCCTGCTCCAGATCAACCACCGGGGGGCCACCGTGCTGGTGGCCACCCACGACCGCGAGATCGTGGACCTGTGCCGCCAGCGGGTGATCGCCCTGGAGGACGGCCGGGTCATCCGCGACGAGACCGGTGGCCAGTACCTGGAGGCGGGGGAGGCGACCCTGTGAACCCCCTCCCCGCGCTGCGCTTCGTCTTCCGCAGCGCCGTCCAGAACCTCATGCGCAACCTGGGCATCTCGGTGGCCAGCCTGCTGACGGTCACGCTCACCCTGCTCGGCGCCGGTGCCGCGGTGGTGGTGGTCCACGCCCTGGACAACGTGCTCCACACCGAGGAGAGCCGGGCCAGCGTCCTCAAGGTCTTCATCGCGGACCACGTCTCGCTGGCCTCGATCATGAACATGGACGGGCAGCTGGCGACCCAGCCGGACGTCCGGGCCGTCGCCTTCGAGAACAAGAACGAGGCGGCCCGGGAGGCGAGCGCCCCCGGCGGCCTCAACCTCAAGGGGGCGCTGCGGCTCCTGGCGAAGACGGGCGGCGGCAACCCGCTCCCCGCCAGCCTCAACCTGCGGCTGCGCACCATCTCCGACGTGACCAGCGTCAACCAGGCCGTCCGCAGCAGCGCCATCATCTACCAGGGGCCCCATCCCACCGACTACAACCCCAACGTCATCCCCCGCCTGGAGCGGTACATCCTCATCGCCCAGGTGGCCGGGGTGCTCCTGGTGGCGCTGGTGGGGGCGGTGGCGCTGGTGATCATCACCATCTCCATCCGGACGGCGGCCTTCGTCCGCAGCCAGGAGATCGAGATCATGAAGCTGGTGGGGGCGACGGAGTGGTTTGTCCGCTGGCCCTTCATCGTCGAGGGCATGCTGGTGGGGGTGGTCTCGGCGATCATCGCCGCCGCCGTGCTCCTCGGCGGCGGCTTCGCCCTGGGCTCCGGGCACACCCTGGCGCTCGGCACCGGGCTGCACTTCGCCCTCGGGGTCAGCGGGGCCCTCATCGTGGCCGGGGCCGTCCTGGGCGGGTTCGGCAGCATGGTCGGGGTCCGCCGCTCCCTGGCCGTCTGAGCCTCGCGTCCGCCGGCCCAGCGGCCGTGGCGGCCGGGGCTAAGATAGGCCGGACCCCGGTCCACACAGGGAGTGGCGCCGCATGGCAGTCACCGAATCGGCTCCCCCGGCGGCGCTCGACCTCGGTCCCGACACCCTCCTTGAGATGTACCGGGCCATGGTCCTGGGCCGCCTGCTCGACGAGCGCATCATCATCCTGAACCGGCAGGGGCGCGCCCCGTTCGCGATCTCCGGGCAGGGGCACGAGGCCACCCAGGTCGGGGTGGGGTACGCGCTGCGGCGGGACTACGACTGGGCGGTGCCGTACTACCGGGACCTCAGCTTGGTGCTGGTCATGGGGATGTCGCCCCTCGACCAGCTGCTGGCCGCCCTGGGCAAGGCCGGGGACCCCAACAGCGGGGGGCGGCAGATGCCGGCCCACTACTCCTCCCGGGCCCACAACATCGTCACCGGCGGCAGCCCGGTGGCCACCCAGATCCTGCACGCGGTCGGGGTGGGGCTGGCCTTCCGCTACCGGGGCGAGGACCGCGTCGTCGTCACCGCCTGCGGGGAGGGGGGCACCAGCGAGGGCGACTGGCACGAGGGGCTCAACTGGGCCGCCGTCCACCGCCTGCCGGTCATCTTCCTGGTCGAGAACAACGGCTTCGCCATCAGCGTTCCCCAGGCCAGGCAGATGGCGGTGGCGCACGTCACCGATCGGGCCGCCGGCTACGGCCTGCCGGGGGTCTGCGTCGACGGGGGGGACGTCCTGGCGGTCCACCAAGTGGCGGTGGAGGCGGTGGCGCGGGCGCGGCGGGGCGAGGGCCCGACCCTGATCGAGGCCCACTGCGTGCGCCTGCAGTCCCACAGCAGCGACGACGACCAGCGACGCTACCGGGCCCCGGACGACCTGCGGGACCTGCGCAGCCACGATCCCCTGGACCGCTTCCGGGTCGACCTCGAAGCTGCGGGCATCCTCTCGCCCGAGCGCGCCGCGGCGGTCCGGGCCGACTGCCTGGCCGAGATCGACCGGGCCCAGCAGATCGCCGACGAGGCGCCGGCCCCGGACCCGGCCACCGCCCTCCACCACGTCCACCAGGAGGGCTGAGCGGTGGCGGAGATGACCATGGTCGAGGCGGTCCGGACCGCCCTGGCGGAGGAGATGCGCCGGGACGACCGGATCATCGTGATGGGGGAGGACGTGGGCCTGAAGGGCGGGGTCTTCGGAGCCACCCAGGGCCTCCATCAGGAGTTCGGCGACCTGCGGGTCATCGACTCGCCGCTGGCCGAGGCCAGCATCGTCGGGGTGGCCATCGGCGCGGCCCTGGCCGGGCTGCGCCCGGTGGCGGAGATCCAGTTCCAGGACTTCATCCCCCCGGCCATGGACCAGATCCTCAGCGAGGCCGCCAAGATCCGCTACCGCTCCAACAACGACTGGAGCTGCCCTCTGGTCATCCGCGCCCC
The DNA here is from genome assembly GCA_021802045.1 of bacterium. GTDB lineage: Bacteria > Chloroflexota > Dormibacteria > Aeolococcales > Bog-877 > JAKABB01. The sequence goes on along the minus strand of JAKABB010000045.1, from coordinate 12,568 downwards.
CTGTGGCGGCGGGGTCCACGTCCACGGGGCCCTCTACCACTCCCAGAGCCTGGAGGCGCTCTTCGCCCACGTGCCCGGGCTCAAGGTGGTGCTGCCGTCGACCCCGGGGGACGCCAAGGGGCTGCTGACCGCGGCCCTGCGCGACCCGGACCCCGTCTGCTTCTTCGAGCACAAGGCCCTCTACCGGGCCTTCAAGGGCGAGGTCCCGGCGGGGGAGCACGTGGTGCCGATCGGCCGGGCCCGGGTGGCCCGGCCCGGCCGGGACCTGGTCTGCTTCACCTACGGGGCCACGGTCCACGAGAGCCTGCGGGCGGCGGAGCGGCTGGGGCTCGAAGGGATCGAGGTGGAGGTCGTGGACCTGCGCACCGTCCGTCCCCTGGACCGGGAGTGCATCGTGGAGACCGCCCGTCGCATCGGCAAGGTCCTGGTGGCGCACGAGGCCAACCTCGCCGGCGGGGTGGGGGCCGAGGTGGCGGCCATCGTCGCCGAGGAGTGCTTCGAGTCCCTCGACGGCCCGGTGATGCGCCTCGGGGGCCCGGAGATCCCGGCCATCCCCTTCGCCGAGTCCCTGGCCGAGGTCTACTACCTTGGCGCCGACCGGATCGAGGCGGGCCTGCGCCGCCTCGCCGCCTACTGAGGAGAACCATGGCCCTCACCGTCACCATGCCGCAGCTCGGAGAGTCCGTCACCGAGGGCACGATCGGGACCTGGCTGGTCAAGCCCGGCGACGCCGTCCACCGCTACGACTCGCTGGTGGAGGTGATCACCGACAAGGTGACGGCGGAGGTCCCCTCCCCGGCCGATGGCACGGTCGCCGAGATCCTGGCTGAGGAGGGGCAGCGCCTGGCCGTGGGCGAGGCCATCTGCCGGCTGGACGGGGTCGATGCCCCCGGAGGGCCGGTCCCGACCCCAGAGCCGGCGGCGGTACCGGCCGTGACCGCCAGCCCCGCGGCGCAGGTGGCGCCGGCCGCCCCGCCGCCCTCGCCGGGGCCGGGCGCCAGCGCCGTCTCGCCGGTGGTCCGGGCCCTGGCGGCCGAGCACGGGATCGATCTCGCCGGGGTCGCGGGCACCGGGCTCCAGGGCCGGGTGACCAAGCGGGACCTCCTCCTGCTGGTGGAGGCGGGCCAGGGTGGCGGCCCCGGCCCGCAGCCGGCCAGGGCGGCGGCCCCGGAGCCGGCGGCGGGACCGCCAGCAGGATCGCCCCGGCCGGCGGCAGCCCTGGGCCGGGGCGACGAGCGCGTCCCGCTGACCCCGATGCGCCGGGCCATCGCCGAGCACATGGTGCGCAGCCGCCAGACCTCCCCCCACGCCTGGACGATGGTGGAGGTGGACATGGGGGGGGTGGTGGCGGCCCGGGCCGCCCAGGGGGCGGCCTTCCGGGCCAACACCGGCGTCGACCTCACCTTCCTGCCGTTCGCGATGAAGGCGACCGTCGAGGGGCTGCGGCAGGTCCCGGCCATGAACGCCACCCTGGACGGCGAGGACTTGGTCCTGCACCGGGCCGTCCACCTGGGCCTGGCGGTGGCCGTCGAGGACGGGCTGGTGGTCCCGGTGGTCCGGGAGGCCGACCGCTACAGCTGCGCCGGGCTGGCGCAGTTCGCCCAGGACCTGGTCGCCCGGGCCCGGGCCGGCACGCTGCGCCTGGAGGACGTGACGGGGGGCACCTTCACCCTCAACAACGCCGGGGCCCTGGGCACGGTGATGTCGCAGGCGATCATCAACCAGCCCCAGGCCGGGATCCTGGTCATGGACTCGGTCATCAAGCGCCCGGTGGTGGTCCAGGACGCCATCGCCATCCGTCCGGTGATGAACCTCTGCCTCAGCTTCGACCACCGGCTCAACGACGGGGCCGGGGCGGGGCGCTTCCTGCGTGCGGTGCGGGACTGGCTGCAGGCGGTGAGCGCGGAGACCTCGCTGTACTGACCGAGATCGCTGGGCCGCACGCGGACGGCGTGCGGGCGGTCCTCCGCTAGCATGGGGGGCGTGAGCCCCCAGGAGGCCGAGCGTTCGCCGGACCCGTCCCAGCGGCCGGTCCCGCGCGTCCCGCTGCCGATGGCCGCCGGCTCCCGGCCCCGGGTCCCGGACCGTCGCCCCACCGTGATCCCGGGGCGGGGGCCGATCGGTGACGGCCGGCCGATGTGGCAGCAGCTGATGCCCCAGGGCGTCGAGAGGCGACCGCCCTGGCTTACGGTGCGGATGCCGGTCGGCCCCACCTACGAGCAGCTCCAGCGGACGATGCGCTCGGGCCGGCTCAACACGGTCTGTGAGGAGGCCCACTGCCCCAACCTCGGCGAGTGCTGGAGCTACGGCACCGCCACCTTCATGATCCTCGGCGACACCTGCACCCGGGCCTGCGCCTTCTGCGCGGTGCGCTCGGGCCGGCCGGAGGGGCTGGACCGCGAGGAGCCGGCCCGGGTGGCCACCGCGGCCCGGGCGATGGCGTTGCGCCACGTGGTGGTCACCTCGGTCGACCGGGACGACCTGCCCGACGGTGGCGCCGGCATCTTCGCGGAGACCATCCGCCGGCTCCACGAGGCGGTGCCCGGCTGCGCGGTGGAGGTGCTGACGCCCGACTTCCAGGGGGCCGAGGCCAGCGTGGCCACGGTGATGGCGGCCGGCCCGGAGATCTTCAACCACAACATCGAGACCGTGCCCCGGCTCTTCCCCCGGGTCCGGCCCAAGTCCGGCTACCGGCGCTCCCTGGCGGTGCTGCGGACGGCCAAGCGGCTGCGGCCGGCGAGCCGGAGCAAGTCGGGGCTGATGGTGGGGCTGGGGGAGAGCGCGGACGAGGTGCGGGCGGTGCTGCGGGACCTGCGGGCCCACGACGTGGAGCTGGTGACGATCGGGCAGTACCTGCGCCCCTCGCTCAAGCACATCGCCTGTGACCGCTTCTGGCACCCGGAGGAGTTCGCGGAGCTGGCGGCCTACGGTCGGGCCCTGGGCTTCGCCCACATCGAGGCCGGGCCCCTGGTGCGCAGCTCCTACCACGCCCACGCCCAAGCGGAGGCCGCCGCGCCGGCCTCGGCGCTCGCCGCCGGCTGAGGCCGCAGGTGGCCGGGGTCTGGCGCCCGCCGGTCCGGGTGGCGTGGTGCGGGCGCGTCCCCTACCGGACCGCCTGGCGCTGGCAGCGGGAGCTGGCCGAGGCCCGCTTCGACGGCCGGCAGGACAGCGACATCCTCCTGCTCATGGAGCACCCGCCCGTCTACACCATGGGCCGGGGCGGCCGGGCGGAGCACGTGCCCGGGGGCCCGGCCGCGCTCCGGGCGGCCGGAGCCGACTACGTCGAGGTCGACCGGGGCGGGTCGGTCACGTACCACGGCCCGGGCCAGCTGGTCGGCTACCCGATCGTCCAGCTGGCCGGGATCGAGATGGACGCCATCGCTTACCTCCGAGCCCTGGAGGAGGCCCTCATCGACCGCTGCGGGCTCCTGGGGGTGGAGGCCTTCCGCGACCCGCCCTACACCGGGGTCTGGCACGCCACCGGCAAGCTGGCCGCCATCGGGGTGCGGCTCAACCGGCGCGGCATCACCTACCACGGCTTCGCCCTCAACGGGCAGGTCGACCTGGCCGCCTTCGAACGCATCGTGCCCTGCGGGATCGAGGGGCGGACCGCGGCCTCCCTTGACCGCTGCGGGGCCACCGGTCCCTGCGACCCCGCGGCGCTGGCCCCGGCCACCGCGGCCTTCGTGGCCCACGCGCTGGGGCTGCGCCCGGTCGACACCACCGAGGGCGCGCTGGAGCTCGATCGCGCCGAGCCGGCCGGGACGGCCCCCGCCCGGTAGCGCCCCCCCCCGCTGGGGCCGGCCTCGGTGACGCTCCCGTGACAGGCCGCCGAGCCTCCGTCGCCGGCTCGTCGCTGGACGCCGGCCGAGCGCCGGTGCATAGTGGCGGCGCAGTCATTTCCACGACAGGAGGCCGGTCGGACCATGGCCCAGCGCACCCGGGCGGTCGTTCCCCTCACCTGGGAGCAGGAGAGCCGGTTGGAGCGCGCCCGGCGCCGGGAGCACCTGGACGACCTGGACCGGCTGCTGACCGTCCTGGAGGAGCTGAACCTGCGCGGGGAGACGGCGCTGCCGATGCCGGTGCGGGACGCCCTGGAGCGGCGCGGCATCGTCTGCCCCCAGGGGGTGGCCCTGCCCGACGTCATCGAGCGGGTCCTGGACGGGCAGGGGGACTTCCTGCTCCACCCGGCCGTGGTGCGCGACCCGCAGCCCTCGGCCAGGCAGTCCAGCGCCTCCCGGTCCATGTCCTTCGGTTCGACGGGGTAGCGGGCCCGGGCCGAGGCGGTACCCTGCCCCTCGCGGGCGAATAGCTCAGTGGTAGAGCGCCTCGCTTACACCGAGGATGTCGCAGGTTCGAGCCCTGCTTCGCCCACCGCTCGAATCTGCCAGACTCTATGGCATACTGCGGTCGTGCGCACGACCCTCGAGCTTGACGACGTCCTCGTCGCCTCCCTCATGTCGCGCCTGCCTGGCGTGTCGAAGACCGAGGCGATTCAGCGCGCGGTGCGCTTCTACCTCACGCACGACGCGGTCGACCAGCTTCGGCAACTGGCAGGAACGGTGGAGATCGAAGACCTTTCACGAAACCTGCGTGCAACCGACCGAACGACGTGACGGTTCTGGCCGACACGTCGGTGTGGGTCGAGTATCTGCGGAGAGGCAAGGGATCGAAGTCCGCCCGATTGGATGACCTCCTCGCCGCAGGGGAGGTCTTGGTATGTGGCCCGGTCGTGGCGGAGCTGCTCGCCGGCGCGAAGCCTCCCGACAGAGGGAGGCTCTGGCTATTGCTGACCGGCTTGCCGTGGGCGGACCTCGGCCCGGTCCAGTGGCAGAGCGTTGGCGAGACGGCCGCACGCCTTCGAGAGCGCGGCGAGACCGTCGCGTTGACCGATGTCGAGATCGCCGTTGCTGCTGCCGACTCGGCCGCCCGGCTGTGGACTCGGGATTCGGACTTCAAGCGAGTCCGGGCCGTCCTGCCCGCGCTTCAGTTGTTCGATCCTTGAACTCCTCTCCAACAGAGGCGCCACCCCCGTTGAGGCGCCCTCGGAGTGCGTCGAGGTTCGAACACGAGCGACTACGGCCCACCACAGATTTCGGGGAATCGTTGCTGGTCACGCGGGTTGACCCGCGGGCAGTCCCTGGCGGACTCGAACTGACTTCACTGCATGGGTATCGTCTCGAAGCGCTGCCGCCCTCGAAACCGGTAGATCTGAAAGTCGGCGTCCAGGGTGAAGATTCGCCGATCCCCGAGCTCCTCCGCCAGCGCGACGAGGGTGGCATCCGCCAAGTCCATCGGTCGATCCGCATACTGGTCCATCAACCGAGCGCTCCGGTCGACGGCGGACGGGGAGAGGTCTGCGACGACAAGCCGGTCAGTTGACACGAGGCGCCAGAGGGTTTGTTGAGCTCGAATGCCGCCAGCGCGGGCGAGCAGATACATCGCTTCGGTGAACGCCGGCCAGGTCGTGACGAGTGGGAGGGTCAGCTGATCGAGCGCATCCATGCACGAAGCGTGGTCGGGCTCGTCGGCATCGATGATCGCGATGAGTGGACCTGCGTCGGTGAGGGTCACCTGCTCTTACGGACTTCCGCCAGGGATTCGGTGAACGCGGCACCGGTCCGGCGGGCTCGGCCGCCACCGCCGTGGACCACCCCGGCCACATCAGTGAAGCGCTCGCTCGGGTGGCCGGCCAGCGTCACCTCGGCTCGCTCTGCCGCAGCCCGACGAAGGAATTCGGAAACGGACTCGCCCTTCGCTGCCGCTGCGCGGCGTACCTTCTTGTCGAGGTCAGGATCAAGCCGAAGGCTTCGCATGTGGGTAGTGTATCACGTCGGTGCTCGATGTGATACAGCGTCCTGCGGCCTTCCCTCAGCACCCACTCGGATCGAGCGACAGCAGCCGTTCCCGCACGTCCAGCGGGTTCGAATAGGAGCGACTACGGCCCACCAATCAATTGCCCTACGCGACACCCTACGTAGGTGCACAAGACGAGTGTCCACCTGACCCCGGAAGAGATCGCTCGACTTGCCCTGCTCGCCGACCGGGCGGGGACGTCTCAGGCAGAGATCATTCGCCGGGCAATCCGTCTCCACGAGCCCGAACGCAGAGGGGACAGGCACTTCGCGCTCGTCGGCATCGCCGATGCTCCCGGTGGTTCCATCGCCGATGTTCCGGAGGGTGAGCTGCTCGAGGGCTTCGGCGATTGACGGTCGTTCTCGACGCCGCCCCGCTCATAGCGGTCGCTGATCGCCGCGACCGCCTGCGCCTGGTGGTGGAGACGGTGCTCCGGGAGGAGCCAGGCGAGCTTGTAGTTCCGGCTCCCGTTGCCGCAGAGGTCGACTACTTGCTCGGCCGTCGGCTCGGACGCGGTGCTCGCCTCGCCTTCATCGAGGATCTCGCCGCTGGTCGGTTCGTCGTCGCTCACCTTGAACCGGACGAGTACGGCGTCATCGCAGATCTCGAGCACCGCTACCAGAGTGTTGATGCTGGTCTCGCCAACCTGAGCGTCGTCGTCGCCGCTCATCGCCACCAGACGCGGCGACTGCTCACCTTCGACGAGCGCCACTTCCGCACGCTCCGACCCCTCGACGGTGGACGTCTCACGTTGCTACCAGCAGACGAGCCACGTCGCTGGTCCGTTCTCGGATCTCGTCGAAGTTCGAACACGAGTGTCTGCGGCCCAGTCGGTGAGCGAGTCCACGTGAAGTGGCCGCCCCCGCCGGTTCGAGCTCGACGCGGCTCGCCCGCGCCGCCGGTGCAGGCGTCGGGCCCGATGGGGGCCAGCAGGCATCGTCGACCGTCAGGTCGGCTCGCGTTCGAGCGGCCACGGCCCGCCACGGCGCTGATCGGGGCCGATGCGGTGGCGGGCGGACCGCGGGGCGAGCCACCGCGGGCTGGTCACGGGCCAGGGCGGCCGGCGGGGGCGTCGCGGGGGAGTCGTGCCAGTCCCCGCGACACCAGGTCGCGGAGATCACAGCTCACGAGCTGACCGCCCGATCCGCGAGCTGCGGCGACATAGGCGGCGTCGTACACGGAGACGCCGTGCTCTTCGGCGATGACCGCCGCGCGAGCGAGGAGGGACGCCTCGACGCGGACCAGCCCGCCGTCGTCGGCGACGGCGGCCACGCGCTCGCGCAACCGACGGGCCGCGGCGTGGTCCCGCCATGCGCGCACCGCCACGTCGCTGACCTCGTAGTAGGCCAGGTCGAGGGTGGCGAGAGGATCGTCACCGCCGAGCAAGCGGCGGGCGTCCTGGTGGTTCTCGTCGTCGGGATCCTCGCTCGCCAGCAGGACACTGGCGTCCAGGAACCACAGCGTCACCGCTCGGGCCGGGTCGCCTTGACCAGTTCGGCGGCCCTCCCCCCGCGGCCCACCACAGGCCCGCCCATGTCGCAGATCTCGGCCATTCGCCCGGCGCGGCGGATGCTCCGTCGGCGCAGCGCCTCTTCCGCCAGCTCACGCAGGAGCCCGCTGCGCGTGGTTCCGCGCCGGACCGCCTCGACGTCGACCGCCCTCAGCAGCTCGTCGGGAAGCGACACCATCACCTTGGCCACGCAGCGAGTATACCCGGTATTGCCATCACCGCCCGAGGCCCAGGGCCACGGTCGGCCGCCGATGCCCGGGTGAAGGTTCCGGGCGGAGGAGGAGGCCTTCGACCCCAGGGTCAGCCGCGGACGATGACCGGTCCGGTCAGGGTTGGGCGAGGCGGTCGCGTCGTGCGACTGACCGGGGCGGTCGGCAGCGCGGTGGCGGTGACGCAGGCTGCCAGCCGGTGGGCCCGGTGGCCGCGCGTCAGCCCCGTCGACCGGCCTGCCGGACCGTCGCCGCCGGGCTGGGTCGCGGTGCGCACCCGGCGGCGCGGACGGTGCCCTCTGCGACGGACCGGTCCGTCGCTGACCGCCACCTCGCGGGCGCATCCCAGTACGTCTCGTCTGCCACGCCCCAGGGCAACCCGGGTGGCGCCAGAGAGGGGCGAGGGGGTCGACCTGCTCGGCGACGAGATCGCATCCAGGGCCGGGCTCGACCCCGGCAGCGGCCCGGACGCGGTGAGCGGCTGCCGGCGGCGGGGCCGTCGGCGTCCCGGGCGGCGCGGCGCAGGGGGCCGTGTGGTCAAGGGCCCGCCAGGGACCCGGATCGCCGCCAGGCTGGGTGCGGGGGGAGCCGCCCGGGGGCGGCGGAGGTGATCGTCCCAGGTGCCTCCCCAGGAGGGGCGCTTCCCAGGGGGGCCGGCCCCAGCCGGGTTGCGCGACCCGTCAGCGGCGAGGCGGACGCGAGCCTGGTGGCGCTCGGGCTGGCGGACACCGCCCCGCATCCCGGCCGCCAGGCCGGTGCCGACGAGGATGGGACGGACGGCAGCGCCAGGGCCCTCGACCTTCCGGGCCGGCAGCGGGTGCCTGGCGCGTGAGAGGCATCCCGCCTTCCGCTCTGCGCCCGAGCCCGCCGCACCGGGGGTGGGCCATGAGCTCGGCACGGCGGGCCCGTCGGACGGCTCGCCCCGCTGCGCCGGCACCGGTTCGTGGGTGCGGCGGCGGCCCTCGCCACCTTCCATGGCGCGCCTGGCGCCGCCGTTCCGCCGCCGGTCGCGGGCGGGCTTGGCGATGGATGGTCGGGCGCGGACCCGGGCGGCGATCCGGACTTGGAGGAAGGGTGCGGAGCGCCCCCCGTCATCGACCCCGCAAGCGCAGGCGCTCGACGATCGCCGTCGGGGACTCGGCAAGGCCGGCCGCCAGCAACCGGGAGTCGGCGCTGACGAGGGCGACGCCCAGGGCCCGGGCCGACGCCGCCCACGCCGCGTCGTAGAAGGTGAGCTGGTTCGCGGCTCCGATGGAGGCGGCATCACGCAGCCACTCCGGAGCCATGATGAGCGGGGAGCCGCAGATGACCAAGAGGTCATCGAGCTGATCGGCCACATCGGCCGCTGCCCAGTGCAGCGCTCCGAGCAGGACGTTGCCCACCTCGTACAGCGCGAGGTCGATCAGGCGCGCATCCACCTCGCCGCGCCGGTGGGCCTCGCGAATGGCCCGGGCCTCCGCGAGCTCCAACTCCCCCTCGCCGTGGAACCACTTGACGAGGACCGAGGTATCGACCAGCAGCGTCGTCAATCTCGGCTGTCTCGGTCCCGGCGCAGCAGCTCTGCGGCCTCGAAGCCCCCGGCGGCCTGGAACCGCTTCTCGGAGCGGGCGATGGCTGCCGCGACCGCGCCGGGATCGCGCCGGGCGAGCTCCCGCCGGGCTGCCGCGGCCAGCAGCGCGCTTCGGCTCGTCGAACGTCGCCGCGCCTCCTCGTCGAGGTCCTGGAGCAGGTCGGCGGGCAGGGACACCATCACCTTGGCCATAATCGGAGTATAGCCCAAGGTATGGCCAATCGACGTGGGGGTTGGGCGTTGTCGGCCCCACCGTCGCGTCGGGGCGGGTGCCATCCGCGCGCCGGCTGCTCCATCGCCGTCACCCGATGGCGATCACGGGCCCCGCCGCGGACGCGGTGCGCCTGGTGGAAGGCGGGCCCGCCAACCGTCCCGTGAGCGACGAGGTGAGGCTCCTTCAGGCGGCGTGCGGACCGTGGTGACGTCCACCGGTGCGGCCGCTCAGGTCGTGCGTGGAGATCGGGGCCGCCGGGGGGCCGCCACCCCGCGCCACGGCCCTGGACGCCCTGCTGCGCCGAGGCTCCCCAGCAGGGGGTGGGTGTGCCGAACGGCTGATCGGCAGGACACCACTGCGCACTGATCTCCGCCAGCCGGCCGGGGTCGCTAACGGGGTCACCCCCCGGAGCTGGCCGCCTCCGGAGGGCGCGGGGCGGTCCCTGCGGTCCCGATCGTGTCCGACCTCCGAGACGCCTGGCCCGGCCGCACGACGGCGGGGGAGAGCCGGTTGCGCTTGTCCCAGGAGCGGAAGCGGTACGCGCCGCCTGGTCGTGGACGGCCCTCGACGGCGGCACCGGGAAAGAGCTCGGCGGTCCCGCGGGCGCAGCTCACGGGGCGAGGGCCGCGGCGATGTCGCTGAGCCGCCGCCAGAGGCGCCGATCATCGAGGTCGTGGAAGTCGAAGTGGTGATAGAACTCGGCGGCCGCGTCGTCGATGGCATCCACGACGACCGCTCGGGCACCGAACTCTCGACCGCCTCGCACGCATCGCCGGAGCGCATCGACCAAGAGGTGGCCCCCGAGATGGCGGCCCTGCTCGTTCCGATCAAGGGCGAGCCTTGCCAGGAGCACGACCGGGACCGGGTCGGGCATGCCCCTCCGAAGCCGCGAAGGTGCCTGCGCGTGCACCACGGCGCTCATCGCCAGCGCGTGGTACCCGACCACCCGATCGCCTCGCGGGAGGACGTAGGTGGCTGCGGTGCCGGCCGCAGCGCCGACTCGGGCAGACTGCCGCAGCCAGCGGTCGAGTGCCGGGACGCCGGAGTCGAACCGGTCGAGGTCGTGGAAGTCGGAGAGCGGCGCGACGGGGCCGAGCGCCTCGCTGCTCACGAAGGCGGGATCGGACCTGGTGGCTCCGCGTAACGCCGCAGCGTTGGCATGGGCTCGACCGGCAAGTCGAGAGCGGCGACGAACCGCTCGAAGGCCGCTGTCTTGACGGTGACCCGGCCAGCCCGTTCGAGCACCTCCTCGGCCCGTTCGGTGGCGGCGGCCAGGAGGAAGCCGGTCAGGCTCTCGCCGTTGGCCTCGGCGGCCGCTCGGATCCGCGCCTCCTGGCCGGGGGCGACCCGGACGTTGATCCGTCCCCTACCGCCGCGCTCCTGCATCCGCGCCATGCCCCCAGTGTACTCACTGGGTTGGTACGGCGGAACAGGCTTCGGACGCCGACCCCTCAATCGGGCACGCCACCCGAGCCACGTCCCAGCATCTCGGTCGGGGGCCTCAGCTGGGACCATGGCCGTGCTCGACCCCGGTCGCGCCCGCCCGGTTTGACGGGGTGGCCCCGCGGGATCGCGTATGGTGCGCGCGACGCCCGCCTGCGAGGGACCGCGGGCAGGCGGGGTGGTGGGCACCATCGGCTGCACGGAGGTGGAGGCACGGACGGCCCCAGGAGCGCAGGCGACGGCGTTGGGCCGGCCACGGCCAGCCGGGCCCCGCGGACGCCCCGCGCGGGAGCGTCGCGGGGCCGTCGCGACGCCGGACCGGATCGATGTCGGGCCGAGCGTGCAGCGCGGACGGCGGGGTGGGGGATGGTCGCCTGGTGAGCCTCTGGCACGAGGTCGGGGCCGACGGCCGTCGCCTCTTCGTGACCCGCGCGGTGCGCCTGTTCGCCAACGGCTGCCTCTCGGTGAGCCTGGGCCTCTACCTGGGCCGGCTGGGCCTCAGCCCGGCGGCGATCGGACTGGTCCTGACCGCCGGGCTGGCCGGGGGCGCGGCGGCGACCCTGGGGCTGGGGGCGGTGGCTCATCGCATCGGGCGGCGGCGGGCGCTGGTGCTGACCGGGGTGGCCACCGCGCTGGGCGCGGTGCTGCTGGCCACCGGGCGCACCGTCCCCGTGCTGGCGCTGGCCACCGCCATCGCCTCCACCTCGCCCACCGGGCAGGACGTCGGCCCCCAGCCGGCCCTGGAGCAGGCGGGCATCGCCGGCCTGGTCGGCGGTGCCCGCCGCACGGACGCCTTCGCCTGGTACAGCCTGGTGGGGTCGCTGGCCCTGGCGCTCGGGTCGCTGGCGGCGGGGGCCACCGGCCTCTGGCACGTCCGGGCGACCGTCCCCCTGGCGGCGTACGAGCTGCTGATCGCGGTCTACGGGCTCGCCGGGCTGCTGGGGTCCGTCCTCTACGCCCGCTGCTCGCCGGGGCTGGACGGGCCGGCGCCGGTGGCCGACGGGCCCCGGCCGCTGATGGGGCTGCACCGGTCCCGCGGCGTCGTGGCCCTGCTGGCCGGCCTCTTCTCGGTCGACGCCTTCGCCGGGGGGATCGTGGCCCAGGGGCTGGTGGCCTACTACTTCCACCTGCGCTTCGGGCTCAGCCTGGCCGCCCTCGGCCCGCTCTTCTTCGCCACCAGCCTGGCCGCGGCGGGGTCCTACCTGGCCGCCGCCCGCCTGGCCCGGCGCTTCGGCCTCCTCAACACCATGGTCTTCACCCACCTCCCCTCCAACTTCCTCCTGATGCTGGTGGCCGCGATGCCGGTCTGGCCCCTGGCGGCCCTGGTGCTCTTCCTGCGCAACGGCCTCTCCCAGATGGACGTGCCCACCCGGCAGGCCTACCTCATGGCCCTGGTCACCCCGGAGGAGCGCTCGGCCGCCGCCGGGGCCACCGGCTCCGCCCGCACCGCGGGCGCGATGCTGGGCCCCCTGGTGGGCGGGGTCGCCCTCGCCAGCCCCGTCGTCGGTCTGCCGCTGCTGCTGGGGGGCGGCCTCAAGGCCGTCTACGACGTCGCCCTGTACCTGGTCTTCCGCCGCGTGCGGCTGCCCGACGAGGCGGCGTCGCCCCGCCGCTCCGGCGACGGCGAGCCGCGGGCCGGCTCCGGGGCGGCGTAGCCGGAGCGCCGCCGGCCCCCGCCGGGCGCGGTGGTAGAGTCGCGGTGGTCCCGGGGCCGACCGGGGCCCCACGGAGGAGCGCGTGCTCCCACCCCCGACGCCACCCTCCCG
>JAKABB010000152.1 GCA_021802045.1 bacterium | reverse complement strand
GCCGGCGCCCGGCTGCGCCGGCCCGCGGTCCGGCGCGGGCGCCGCTCCCGTGGCAGCTCCAGCCGCCGGACGGCGAACGGCGCCTCCAGGGGCAGGTCCTCGCCCTCCCCCACCGCGTCGGCGCCGGGCGTGGTCGCGTCGGCCGGCGCCTGGTGCCCGACGCCATCGGCCGCGCCGCCGGCCTGCGTCTGTGGCTCGCCGCCGACGGCGTCGGGTCGGTCGGCGGTCGGGGGCGGGGCGGGGTCTGCGGGGGCGCTGCCCGCCTCCGCCTCCCGCTCCTGCAACCGGTCGGCCGCGCCCTGCAGGTCGGGGCCGGCCGGCCCGCCCGGCTCTGCCGCGCGCCGGCGGTGCGCCAGCACCAGCTCAGCGCTGACAACGATCTCATTGGGCCCCACCGCGGGCCCGGTGGCCCCGGTCGGGTCGGGATCGAGGCCGGCCAGTCGCAGGGCCCGCAGGGTGCGCGCGGTCCGGACCAGGGCGATGTCGGCCCGATGCCCGGCCACCCCCTGGTCGGCGCACAGCGCCGCCGCCAGCCGCAGCATGGCGGGCGGCACCTCCACCTGGGGCAGGAGCTCGCGAGCCCGGAGGATGGCCCGCGCCAGGGTGGCGTCGGCCGCCCCATACCCGGCCCCGGCGCCCGGATGGCCTTCGGGATCCCGCTCCATCACCGCCACCCGCTCGTCCACCGAGCGCAGCCCGGCGACGTCCACGCACAGGCCGAAGCGGTCCAGGAGCTGCGGCCGCAGCTCCCCCTCCTCGGGGTTCATCGTCCCCACCAGGACGAACTGGGATGGGTGGACCGCGGAGATCCCCTCCCGCTCGACGACGTTGACCCCCATCGCCGCCGCGTCCAAGAGCACGTCGACCACGTGGTCGTCGAGGAGGTTGACCTCGTCGACGTACAGGATCTGGCGGTGGGCCTCGGCCAGCAGGCCCGGCTGCAGGCGCCGGGCCCCGGCCGCGATCGCCGCCTCCAGGTCGATCGTCCCCACCACCCGGTCCTCGGTGGCGTTGATCGGCAGCTCCACCACCCGCGCGGGCCGCAGGCGGTGGGGCAGCGGCTCGCCCGCGGCCCGGCGCCCGGCGCAGGCCGGGCAGAGCGTGCTCCCCTCGGGGTCGCAGCCGCAGCGGCAGCCGTCGACCACCCGGAGCGGCGGCAGGATGCCGGCCAGGGCGCGGACGGCCGTCGACTTGGCGGTGCCACGCTCCCCCCGGATGAGGAGCCCCCCGACCCGGGGGTTGACGGCGTTCAGCAGCAGGGCGCGCCGCATCGCCGCCTGCCCCACCAGGGCCGAGAAGGCCAGGCCGCTGAAGCTCGGGCCCTCGACGGGCGCGGCCGCCCGGGGCACGGTGTCCATCAGCCCGGCGCCGGCCCACACTCCGCGGCCAGGCGGCGGCAGAGCTCCGCCGGGAGCGACGCGCTGAGGTCGGCCGTCCCCAGCCGCCCGGCCCGGAGCGTGGCGGGGCCGCCGGCGGCGAGCCGGGCCCGCGGCCCGGCGCCGATCGTGAACTGGACGGCGCCGACGGCCACCCCCCGCCCCTGGCCGCTGGGATCCCCGGCCACCGCCACCAGCGGCTCGGCGGGGATCCCAGCCCCGTCGATGTCGAGCGCCAGCGGCCCCGATCCTGCGGAGAGGGCCCCGTCGACCGGCACCGTGTACACCGTCGCGGCCAGCACGCCGGACGCCGGGTCCAGCCGCTCCAGCGCGGCCACGGGCCCGGCGTCCGCGGCCGGGGCCGGCCCCGCCGGGGCCCAGCCCGCCACCACCCGGCGCTGCTCGCGCCGGCGGGCCCGGTCCTCGAAGACCACGGTCAGCGCCGGACCACAGGCCACCGCCGTGGCGAGTGGGTCCGCCGGCAGCGGGCTCCCGGCCGGCGGGGCCGGCAGGCTGAGCTGAGTGTCGACCATCCTGGCCACTGTATCGTCTCTCGCGCCGCCGCCTGTCGCGGCCTCAGCCTGCCCAGGAGTCCTGCCCCGTGACCATTCCCACCCCGATCGGCATCCTCGGCGGGACCGGCCCGCTCGGCCGCGGCCTCGCCGCCCGCTGGGCGCAGGGGGGACTGCCGGTCCTGATCGGCTCCCGAGACCCGGCGCGCGCCAGGGCGCTCGCCGACGAGGTCCGCGGCTGGTTGGATGGGTCGGGGGCCGAGGTCACGGGCCTGCCCAACGACGCCGTGGTGGACGCCGCCGGGTTGCTGGCGGTCACGGTCCCCTTCGAGGCCCAGGCCGCGCTCCTCGGCCCCCTGGCCGGGCGCATCGGCCACCGGATCGTCATCTCCACCGCGGTGCCCCTGACGATGGCCGCCGGGACGCCGACGCCTCAGTCGGTGCCCGAGGGCTCTGCGGCCCTGCAGGTCGCCAGACTCTGCCCGGGCGCACGGGTGACCGCGGCCTTCCATACGGTGGGCGCTGGCCACCTGCGCCGGCTCTCCCACCCCCTCGACCAGGACGTGGTGGTGACCGGCGACGATGACGAGGCTCGGCAGGTGACCCTGGAGTTGGTGGAGCGAATCCGCGGGGCCCGGGCGGTGGACGGCGGGGCGCTGGCCGCGGCCGTGTTCACCGAGCACCTCACCCCCTTCCTCCTCCAGCTCAACCGGCGTCATCACGCCCGCGTCGGGCTGCGGCTGGCGGGCCTCCCGCCCCAGGAGCCCGCGCCCCCGCCGGCGTAGCCGGGCGGCGGCGCCCCAGCCGGCGGCCCGGGAGGCTGGGGAGGCACGTCCCGGAATGGGTGTATTGTAGCTATGACTACGATTGATGACGCGGTCGCGACCCCGTCGCGGCCGCCAGGAGCTGCGATGCCCCCGACCCCTCCCCGCACCCACGGCCCAGCCCGCGCCAGCCTGGTCGCGGCCGTTGCCCGCCTGTTCCACGCCGGCGTGATGTCCCACAGCGGCCACGCCAACCTCTCCACCCGCCTCAGCCCGGAGCAGATCCTGCTCACCACCGGCGGGTTCGTCGAAGGGCTCACCCCGGGGGCGCTGGCGGTGGTGCAGATGGACGGCACCGTGGTGGAGGGCACGCTGGATCCGGCCAACGCGGAGATCGTGGCGATGCACACGCGCGTGTACCAGGCCCGGCCTGACGTCGGGGCCATCATCCACACCCACTCCCCGCACCTGCTGGCCTTCGCCCTCGCCAACCAGCCGCTGCCGGACCGCTACGAGGCGCTGCTCCGCTTCGGCCAGGCGGAGGCCGTCCCGGTGGCGCCCTGGGCCCCGCGGGGGACGGAGCGCTCCGTGGGCGCCATCGTCGACCTGGTCACCGCCCATCCCCAGACCCTGGCCGTGCT
The DNA here is from genome assembly GCA_021802045.1 of bacterium. Classification (GTDB taxonomy): domain Bacteria; phylum Chloroflexota; class Dormibacteria; order Aeolococcales; family Bog-877; genus JAKABB01. The sequence continues at coordinate 1,083 of JAKABB010000152.1, read as the reverse complement.
CCTCGGCAACCACGGGGTCCTGGTCCTGGGGCCCAGTCCTGACGCGGCCGTCTCGCTGGTGGTGGTGCTGGAGGAGGCGGCCGAGGCCGAGCTCCGGGCCATCGCCCTGGGCGGCGCCCGGGACCTGGAGGCGGGAGCGCTGGAGGCGGTGCGGGCGGCCATGGCCCGGGTCAGGGCGTGAGCGTGCCGACCCCGCGCCGGGCGAGCCCCCCCGGCGGGGCCCAGACCGACGGCGAGACCATCCGCGCCCGCTACCGCGAGCTCCTGGGGTCCGTCCCGCCCGCCATCGAGGATCGCATCCGCGTCTGCGAGCTGGCCGGCCGGACCGCGGCCCTGACCGCGGTCGAGGAGTTGCGCGCGGCCCTGATCATGGACAACCCGCTGGAGCGGAAGGTCGCCCAGCTGGTGCACTTCGGCCAGCTGCTGGTCCTGGGCCGGCCTGGGCCGGCCCGCCTCCACGCCGCTGCCGCGCGGCAGGCCGGGGCCAGCCTGCCGGAGCTCCTGGGGGTGGCGGAGCTGGCCCTGATCACCGGCGGAATGCCAGCCTACAGCCTGGGCATCGAGATCCTGGCGGAGCCGTCGGACGTGGGCATGCCCTGACCGCCGCCACGCCGACCCGCGGCCCTGCCCCGCCCCTCGATGGCGAGGGGTCGCTCCCGGCCCCGGCCGAGCTGGCGGCCGGCCTCGGCTTCCAGCTGGGGCTAAGCCACCGGGCCGTGCGCTGCCGCTGGCAGGCCGCCCTGGCCGACCTCGGCCTCTCGGCACCACAGGCGGCCGCCCTCCGGGCCGTCGCCGACCACCCCGGACAGGCGGTGCGGGCCGTGGCCCGTCAGCTCCACACCGACGCCATGAACGCCAGGCGGCTGGTGGACCACCTGGCCGCGCAGGGCCTGGTGCGCACCGAGCCGGACCCCGGCGACCGCCGGCGGCGGCGGTCGTGGCCGACGGACCGCGGCTGGGAGCGGGCCCGGGAGGTGGCCAGCCGGGCCGCCGAGTTCGACCGTGGCCTGGTGGCGCTCCTCGGCCCCGGCGGCGCGGCCACGCTGACCGCCCTGCTCCGTCAGCTGGAGGCGGGACCGGCCG
>JAKABB010000151.1 GCA_021802045.1 bacterium | reverse complement strand
TCGGCGCCAGTATACCACGGGGCCCCCGGCAGCCCGCGCGGGCTGCCGGGGGCCCCCCGCTATGGTGACCGGGTGCGGCCCACCGCTCCCCCTCCACTCCCCTGCGACCGGCCGACCCCGGCGGCGCACCCGCGCCTGCTGGGCTTCGACCGCGGCCGGGTGTTCCTCGGCGACAACCTCCCGCTGATGCGGCGGCTGCCCGGCGGCTGCTGCGACCTCATCTACCTCGACCCACCCTTCAACACCGGCCGGGCGCGCACCCACCAGCCCGTCCGAACCACCCTGGACGCTGACGGGGACCGAACGGGGTTCCAGGGGCGCCGGTACCGCACCACGGCGCTCCCGCCCTCGTCCTATCCCGACCGGTTCGACGACTACCTCGGCTTCCTGCGGCCACGGCTCCGGCAGTGCCGCCGGCTCCTGGCCCCCCAGGGGACCCTCTACGTCCACCTCGACCCGCGTGAGGCCCACTACGTCAAGGTCCTCCTGGACGGGATCTTCGGCCGGGACGGCTTTCTCAATGAGATCGTGTGGGCCTACGACTACGGGGGCCGGCCCCGGCGGCGCTGGGCACCCAAGCACGACACCCTGCTGGTCTACGTCCGTTCCCCAGGCCAGCACTACCTCGACCTGGAGGCGGTGGACCGGATCCCCTACCTGGCCCCCGGCCTGGTGGGAGCGGCCAAGGCCGCCCGGGGCAAAGTCCCCACCGACACGTGGTGGCACACCATCGTGCCCACCCGGGGATCCGAACGCGTCGGCTACCCCACACAGAAGCCGCTGGGCATCCTCCGCCGGATCATCCAGGCCTCCGCCCCCCCGGGCGGCCTGGTGGCCGACTTCTTCGCCGGCAGCGGGACGACCGGGGTGGCGGCGGCCGCCCTCGGGCGGCGGTTCATTCTCGCGGACATTTTGCCAGAGGCGGTGGCCGTCCAGCGCCGCCGCCTGGTCAGCGTGCCCGGCGTGACCTTCCCACAGGAGGCGTGCGGTCCCTGGACCGCCTCCTCGGGGCCGGTCGCGCCGGCCGGTATACTCGGAGCCTCCGGGCCGATCGCGGCCCGCGGGCGGGCGGGTACCGAAGTGGTCAAACGGGGCTGACTGTAGATCAGCAGGCGTACGCCTACAGGGGTTCGAATCCTCTCCCGCCCACCAGGCCCAGATAGCTCAGTGGCAGAGCACTTCCTTGGTAAGGAAGGGGTCCCGGGTTCAAATCCCGGTCTGGGCTCCACATCGGCCGCGGGGGCTCTCCCGCCCGCACCCTCGCCTCGATGACCGCCAGCACCGGGGCGGTGGTCTGGGGGCCCGTCCGCCTGCTGGCGCTCGAGGACCCGCTTCACGGTGAAGTCGCTGACGCCACAAGGCCGCTCGGCAGCGCAACAGCTGCCCATCTGGTGGTAGGCGCCGATGATGTTCACCTACTCCCCGGTGCTCGTCACGGGGGCCTCCAGACCGAGCGGGGGGACGAAGCACCACCACCCTCCAGCTCTGGGGGCCCTTCCCCCTCCGGCTCAGGTCAGCCGCCGGCGCTCACCCTTGTTGGCCACAACCGCACCCTGTGAGGTGGCCCCGTGCAGGGCGGCCGACCGTCCGCGGGGAGCCTCCCGCTCCATGCCCCCTGAGCACCCCGGCCGCACCCCGGTCGCGCGACAGCCCTTGGGCGGGGCCCGCCCCAGGCAACATCCCCTCGCCCGTGCCTCGCTGACGAGCGTGCGACCCTCCCCGGCACGGGGACGGGCACGGCTCGCTCGGGCGGGACCGCGCCCCACCCGACGCCGCCTGCGCCCTTCCGGCAGGCACCAGGACGCGGCCTCAGGTCGCGGTCGTGGCCCACGGTGCGGGCGCGCCATCATCCACCCCGCGGTCCCGGGCAAGCGCTGGGTCGGTTCCCTGCGCGGCCCGCCCCACTGAACCGCCGCAGGCTCCAGCCGTTCCGACCCGGGCTGCCTGGGCCACGCTCCCGGGGTGGCGGGAGCTCGATAGGGGACCAGCGCCGTGCCGACCCATGAGGAGGTTGGGGGTGGCAGCCGCCGGCCACAACCGCCCCCAAGGGCTGGCCGCCAGCCGCGGGACCGGGGGACCGTGACCCGGACCGGACCCGGTGGCCGCGCCGGAGCGGTCACCAGCGTCAGCCATCGCGAGCGCTCAGCCCTGGCCGCTCACGGCATGAGGACGATCTTCCCGACCTTGCCCCCCTCCTCGAAGCGCGCGTACGCCGCGGCCGCCTCACCCAGCGGAAAGGTCGCGGCCACCAGAACCCGCACGCGCCCGGCGGCGAGGGCAGGCAGCACCTCCCGCTCGACCTGCCGCGCCGCTGACGCCTTCTCCTCGGGACTGCGCGTCCGCATCGTCGAGCCGCGCACCGATCCCCGCCGGCTCATGAGCCCCCGCAGGTCCAGGGTGGCGCTGGCCCCGGCGCCGATACCGATCACCACCACCCGGCCTCCCGGGGCCAGGGCCACCAGGTCCTCGGGCAGATTGGGCGCCCCGACCAGCTCCAGGATCACGTCATACGGGCCGCCGGCGGGAAAGGCCGCTGGATCGACGACCGTCGCCCCCAGCGCCGCGACCGCGTCCCGGGCCGCGGGACTGCGCACTGTCGCCGTGACCCGAGCCCCGGTCAGGCACCCCAGCTGGATGGCGGCCGTGCCCACGCCCCCGGCGGCTCCATGCACCAGGAGGTGCTCCCCGGGCCGGAGCTGGCCCTGGGGGAAGAGGGCGTCGTGTGCGGTCACGAACGCCTCGGGGAACCCGCCGGCCATCGGCCACGGCACCTCCGACGGCACCGGCATCGCCTGGCGCTCGTCCAGCGCCACCAGCTCGGCCTGCCCGGCCCCGGGCACCAACCCCATGACCCGGCTCCCAACGGCGAAGCGCGCCACGCCAGGCCCGACCTCCACCACCTCGCCGGCGAACTCCAATCCGGGCATGTCGGCTGGCGTTCCCGGGGGGGGCGGGTACTGGCCCCGGCGCTGGAGCACGTCGGCGCCGTTCAGCCCGGCGGCGCGCACCTGGACCAGCACCTCGCTATCCCGCGGAGTGGGAGCCGGCCGCTCCGCCACCACGATCACCCCGTCCGCGATCACCACGGCGCGCATCGCCATCCTCCAGGCTCCGGCCCTCAGCCACCCCGATACGGGGTGGGCAGCTAAGATCGTCCCACCGGGGGCAAGTCTAAGGAGCGGCAGATGAGCATCATGCGTCGGATGTCCGATGTCTTCCAGCAGAAGGCCAACAAGGTCTTGGACCGGGCCGAGAACCCAGTTGAGGCGATCGACCTCGCCTATCAGAAGCAGCTGGAGGCGCTGCAGCAGGTGCGTCGCAGCGTCGCCGACGTGCTCACGTCTGAGAAGCGCTTGGAGCTGCAGGCGTCACAGCTGCAGGCCAGCCAGGCCAAGCTCCAAACCCAGGCCAAGACCGCCCTCCAGCAGGGACGCGAGGACCTCGCCAAGCTGGCCCTGACGCGAGCCCAGGCGGCCCAGAGCCAGTTGGACGGCCTGCAGCAGCAGGTCCAGCAGATGCGAGACCAGGAACAGAAGCTGGAGCTGACCGCCCAGAAGCTCCAGGCCAAGGTGGAGGGCTTCCGCACCCAGCGGGAGACGATCAAGGCCCAGTACTCGGCGGCCCAGGCCTCCACCAAGGTGGGCGAGGCGGTGACCGGGCTCTCCGACCACATGGCCGACGTCACCATGATGATCGAGCGGGCCCAGGACAAGACCCAGCAGATGCAGGCCCGCGCCCAGGCCATCGACCAGCTGGTCGACAGCGGGACCCTGGACCAGATCGGGATCGGCAGCGGCGACGACATTGACCGCCAGCTCCAGGCCTCCGTGACCGACGCCTCGGTCGACAGCCAGCTGGCCGCCATGAAGCAGGAGCTTGTGGGCAGCAGCGCGGCCGCACCCCGGCTGACCGCCGGCAACACCGCCGACAGCCTGGTGGTCCGCATCCACGGCGAGGATCAGTACCGGCTCGCCCCCGGCGAGCAGAGCCAGATCGACCAGCTGGACCAGAAGCTCAGCGCCGCCGTCGCCGGTGACGACGAGACCGCCTTCGGGTCGGCCCTGCGGGACCTGCTGAACTTCGTCCGCGCCCACGGCGAACTGGTGGGACCCGATCAGCTGGCGACCTCAGCCGTGGTCCTCCCATCCGAGGACATGACGCTGGCCGAGGCCAAGGCCCTGCTGGCGGGCGGGCAGGTCGTCGAGGCCGGTGGACCGTCAGGGGCGACGCCGGCCCCCTCCGCCTGAGCCCGGCACCGGACGACGCTGGGCGCCGGGCGCCCAGCGTCACTCCACGAGGGTTGCGAACAGTTGCTCGTAAGACGCGCTATAGTGAGCGCTGATGAACTTGAATGAGTGGGCGAGGCTACAGGGCATTCACCCGGTGACCGCATATCGGTGGTTCCGAGATGGCAAGCTGCCGGT
>JAKABB010000044.1 GCA_021802045.1 bacterium | reverse complement strand
GGACGGCCCGCACCGGCGCCCAGCACGCCGGCGGGCCCCAGGCCCGGCCGGCATCGCCGGGGGACGCGTGAGCCGCCGGGTCCGCCACCCGATCGGGCCGGCCGTGCAGGCGCCCCCCAGCCCCACGCTGCGGATCCGCACCCGGCTGCGCGTCTCGGCCGCCGACCGGGCCGTGGTGGTGGCGCTGGGCGGCCATCTGGGGCGGCTCGCCCGGGCGGATCTGGCCCGGCGCAGCCGGGCCGGGCTGGACCACAACCAGGCCGTCTGGGCCGAGCGCAAGCGGGAGATCACCGCGGCGGCCTCCTCGCGCTGGGCGGGGGCGATCACCCAGGCCGCCAACGCCGCCTATGCCACGGCCCGGCGCAATCAGCGGCGCCAGCAGGCGGATCTCACCCGGGCGATCGCCACCCTGGAGGACAAGCTCGCGCGCTCCTGCCACTCGGCCACAGAGCGCGGGGAATTGCGCGCCCGCCGGGGGGCACGCCGGCTGAAGTTCGGCTACCGCTCAGGGGGGGAGCTCGCCATGAAGCGGGCGCGGCTGCAGCATCTGCGGGCACGCCTGGCCGTCCTGGATCGGGATGTCGCAGCCGGCCGGGTGCACATCACCCGGGGGGGCCGGCGGCTGCTGCGCCACCGCCTACACCTCGATCAGGCCGGCATCACCACGGAGGAGTGGCGCGCGCGCTGGGAGGCCTCGCGGTGGTGGATCACCGCCAACGGCGAGACCGGCAAGCGCTGGGGCAACGAGACCGTCCGGGTGAGTCCCGCCGGCGTCCTGGAGGTGGACCTGCCCCAGCCGCTGGCCTCACTGGCCACCGTCACCACCGGGGGCCGCACCCGGTATCGCTTCCAGGCGGCCGTGCACTTCTCGTATCGCCAGGCCGAGTGGCTGGCCCAGGTGGGGGACGACCGCGCGGTCGCCTACAGCATCGCCTGGGACCCGACCCAGGACCGGGTCTATCTCGATGCCAGTTTCACCCCGGCATCCCCGGCCCCTGTCCCGGTGTACCCGGAGCTGCTCGTGGACCCGGCCGCGCGGACCCTGGCGGTGGACCTCAACCATGGCTTCCTGGCCCTCGCCCTGCTCGACCGCTCGGGCAACCCGGTCGGCCGGCTGCCGCACATCCCGCTGGTCACCGAGGACCTGCCCGCCTCGACCCGGGACGGGCACCTGCGCCAGGCGATCACCCAGCTCCTGGACCTGGCGGCGGCGCACGGCGCCCGGGCCATCACCATCGAGGACCTCGGCTTCTCCGCGATGCGCTCGACCGGCCGGGAGCGCTACGGCTCCCGGCACTGGTTCCGCAAGGTGGTCGCGGGGATGCCGACGGCCCAGTTCCGGGACCGGCTGGTGGCGATGGCCTCCCGGCGGGGCATCGCGGTGGTCGGGGTCCCCGCCGCGTACTCGTCAATCTGGGGCCGGCAGCACTGGCTGGTGCCCCTCGCGTCTCAGTATCAGCAGGTATCCGGGCACACGGCTGCGGCGGTGGTGCTCGGGAGACGAGCCCTCGGGCACTCGGCCCGGCGCAGACCCCAGGCGAGTCCAGGTGTGACCACATCCGACCGGAGGATCGAAGCGGCGGGGCGCCCCGCTGGTGTGGAGAGCTACCGCGGGGACAGCGTCGGCATGGCCGGGCCCGGGGGCGAGGACCAGCCCAAACCCCCACGGCGTGAGGGCAGCCACCCCTGTGGCGCAAGACCCGAAACGGCAACGGCAGGCTGGGCCGTGTCCAGGTCGGGAAGGACCGTTGGTCCCGACCCGGTGTCACGTATGGGCACTCAGTAGGAACGGTTCGGGGCGACCACGGTGCACCAGATCGCCGCGGCCGCGCACGTCTCCGAGCGCACGTTCTTCCGCTACTTCGAGTCCAAGGAGGACCTGCTCCTCACCGACCTCCGCCAGCTGCTGCAGGCCGTCGAGCGCGAGCTCGCCGCCCGGCCCCTGGCGGAGGCTCCGCTCACGGCGCTGCAGACAGCCTGGCGGACCGCGTTGCTGGCGGCCGCCAGCCAGCGGCTGCCGCTGTTGGCCCCCGACCTCGACCCGGTCGCGGCCCCGGTGCCCGCGCGCCTGGTGCTGCTGTTCACGCAGTGGGAGGACCACCTCGCCCAGATCCTGCTGGCGCGATTCGCGGCCCGAGGGGCCGACCCCACCAGTCTCCAGGTGCGGCTGCGGGCGGGCGTCGTGGCCCGGGCCGGGGCCGCCGCCGTCCGCGGAGCCATGCAGGCCTGGCGCGCCGGGGGAGGCGAGCTTCCCCCGCTGGCCGTTGCCCAGCTCTTCCGCGACGCGTTCGCCATCCTCGCCGACGGGTGCCCCGCCCCGGGCGGGGAGCCGCCGTCCCCGCCGGGGCCAGACGCCGGCCGCCCCTGAGCCGGATCACCGCTCCGCCCCGCGCCGGCGAGCGTCGCCGCGGTCCGGCGCGCTCAGGGTCGCGGCGGCGAGCGGCATCTCCGCCGCGCCACCGGTGTCGGCGCCGCGGACGTTGCGGGAGTCAGGCGCGGTGTGTCGCCAGCGCCCTCCGGACCCCGGGGGCGCCTGTCCGCATCCCTTCTGGGAGCCATCCGCCCGGCGACGCGGTCACCCCGACCATGGCGGGATCCCCGGACAGGGGGCCAGACCTCGGTGCGGCTACACCTTCTCGACGCGCAGAGCGGGATGGGCCTGGGCCATCTGGTCGTAGTCGGTGTCCTGCGTGACGATCGGCAGGCCGTGCTCGACCGCGGTGGCCGCGATGAGAGAGTCGGTGAGCTTGACCATCCGGTGACTCCCCGCGGCCCGGCAGTCGGCGACCAGACGGGCCCAGGTGACCATGATCGCCTCACTGACCGGCAGGGGGTCGGCGGTCCGGGCCAGGGCCAGGGTGGGCTGCCCGCACGGCCCGCGTCACCGGGTCATCAGCGCTCAGCACTCCCAGCTGGAGCTCCCCGACGGTGACCACCGACACCGCGACCCGCTCCGGTAAGGGCCCCAGGGGCCGGCCGGACTGGCGGGCGATGAAGACCGAGGTGTCGAGCAGTCCCGACGACTCCGGGCTCACAACTGACCCAGGGTCTGGCCGGCGAGCCGGTCCAGGTCAGCCTGCAGCCCGGGGTCGGCCGCCACCACGCCGAGCTGGCTTCGGAGCCGATCGCCGGCCAGCCAGCGGTAGCGCTGGCCGTGGGGCACGATGTCCGCCACCGGCTCCCCGCGGACGGTGAGGGTCACCCGCTCGCCGCTGCGGACGGCCTCAATGACCTGGCTGGTCCGGTTGCGCAGCTCACGAACGCCGATCTCAATGTGCGACACGATGGCACCTTCGTGGCACGGTGGCGAGGCCGGCGACCCCGGACCGGGCCCCGGCGCGCGGGCCGGCCGCCACCGTGGCGCCGCACCGCGGCCGGGTCGCGGCGGCGGACGGCCGGGGGGCGTTCCCGCCCGTGGCGCCGTGGCGACGACGGCCGTGACCTCAGCGTGGGCCCGGGGTCGACCGGGCGCGGGGAGCGTCGGCCACGATCCGGGCCATCCCCGGTCAGGTCAGCGGCGGGGCAGGGAGCGCCGGATGCGGGCCACCGCCTTCCTCCGCCCCGGGTCCCGCGGGTCGGTGAGGTCGGCCGCGACCGCGGTGATCGGCGTGCGGTGCCCCCGCCAGCCCAGGATGTCGTCGAAGAGCGCTCGGTCCTGGCGCAGCCGCCGCACCTCGGCGGCCAGCTGCTCGGCGCGCCCGCGCTCTCCGCTGTGGTGGAGGGCGACCACCACCACGCCGGCGCGCTCGATCCCTGCGAAGCGCTCGGCCACCGCCCACCGCTCCACGGGCCGCGGCGCCGGGGTGTCCCGGGCCCCGGCGACGGCAGCCAGCAGCTGGGCGCGCACCCCCTTCGCCAGCGACGGGTTCCCCCGGACGTGCTTGCCGACCGGCAGGCCCACGATCCGCTCCATCCAGCGGGCGACCCCGTCCGGCTCCCCCAGCAGCCGCTCCAGCTCATCGGCCCGGGCGCGATCGGCCGTGGCCGGATCGCGGCGGCGGCGGACGAAGAGGGCCTCGCCCACCCGGGGGGCCGGGGCCACGAAGACCGTGAGGTCCGCGTGGGGGAGGGGGCTGTCGCCCTCCAGGATGGCCGCGTGCGAGAAGTCGCTCATGAGGCGGGTCTCGAAGAAGGCCTCGCCGGCCTCCTGACCGGTGGGGAAGGAGAACCGGGCCGCGCCGCTCGCCCCCGCGGCCCGGTAGCGGGCAAGCTCCGGGTCCGCCCGGGGGGCCGTCTCCCGGGCCTGCCGCCGGCGGTTGTCGCGGGCGCAGCGCGCCACCAGGATCATCTCGTCACACGTGGCCAGGACCGCCTCGACCAGGGCCGTCTTGCCCGCGCCGGACGGGCCGCCGACGTGGATCAGGGTCCGCTCGATCACCGCTCCCGCTCGGGGCCCAGGGCCCCCGCCAGCCACCCGCCGCCCCCCTCCTCGGTGAGCAGGCGGCGCACCCGCTCCCGGAGCCGCCCGGCGCCGCCGGTGCGCGTCGCGGCCGCCAGGGCGTGCGCGTACGGCGCCCAGGCGTCCGCTGCGGTGAGGTCGTGGCCCCAGCCCTGTGCCATCCAGCGCAGGGCCAGCAGCCCGGCCTCCACGGCGGCCTCGGGATGCGGGCCGGCCCAGTCGCGGGCGGCCCTGGTCAGCGTTCGTGGGTCGCACGGCGACAGGCCGGCCAGGGCGATCGCCTCCTCGGGCGGCGCCGCCTCCCGGGCGGCCGCGAACCACTTGCCCTCCTCGCCCGGGGTGCTCCCCACCAGGTCGGCGAGGACCTCGCGCGGCGTCCTGGCGGGGTACTTCCTGGCGACGGCCCGGAAGGTGGCGAGATAGGTTGGGCCCCGGTTCGCCCGCAGGCCGTGCAGGGCGTACGCCTCGTCGGCCCGTCCCGAGGTGAGCAGGACCTCCTCGCAGACGCGGTCGACGTCCCCGTCGGGGGTCCAGGGACCGCGGCACGCCTCGGCGTACCGGATCACCTCCGGCCCGCGCCCCAGGGCGGCGAGGGCCCCCACCACCCAGCGCCGGTGGGTCCACAGGCTCTCGGGTGGGACGAGGTCGACGATCTCCTGGTGGCGTCCGGCGCGGTGCAGGGCGGAGAGGCAGGCCGAGCTGGCGGCGAAGAGGCCGCCCAGGCTGCGGTCCGGCCCCAGCGCCATCCGGGTGGTGGAGAGCAGGCGGTCGGCCCAGGCGGAGGCCGTCCCCGGCGAGCCGCAGAGCTCGCCCCAGTGGTCCCCCAGGCTCTCGATGTAGGGGATCTGGTCGGCCTGGTACGCGGTCCACAGCCGCTCCAGCCAGGCCTCCCGCACGGCGGCGGTGGCGGGGGCGCCGCCGATGATCGGCACCAGGGCCGAGATCGCGTGGTTGACCGCGGTGCCGATCGCCCCCGACGAGCTGTCCACCTGCTCCAGGGCCGGGGAGAGCCGTTCCAGCAGGGCCACGGCGCCCTCGGCGCCGGCCACCGGGTCCCGCCGGGCCGCCTGGCGGATCTCGCTCACCGCCTGCCGGACCCGCAGGATGGCCGGTTGCGACCGCCAGCCAAAGCTGCGGCGCCGGAAGCGAGCTTTGAACTCCCAGTGCGGCGAGGTCCCCTGCGTCTTGGCGGCCACGGCCCTCCTCCTCGGGGGAGCGCAGTCCCGCTCAGCCCCGGGGCATTCTCGCAGCGTCGGGGGCCGTCGCCTGCGCTGTCCCGTCGAGGCTGACCGGCACCGCCCCCGGCGCCAGGAGGTGTCGGCGCCGCCCACCGCCCCCGATCGGGGCGGTGCGGGATCGGCGACGGCCCACCGCGAGCCGCCGATCGGTACGCCCCGGGGGCCCAGCTCCCATGGTGAGCCCGGCGCCGCCTGGGAGGCCGGCCGATCGCGGGCGGAGGGCTGGGAGGTCATCCTGTGGCCCGGTCGCCGGCGGGCGGCGGTGCCGAGGGGGCGGAGCAGCATGGCCGGTGGGCGCCGGGGGAGCCCGCTCCCGCTGCGATGGTCGTGGCACCGGCCCGAGGCGGCGCCGCCACACCCCCGGTGGGCCCCCGGCGACCGGAGGGCGTGCCGGTCACTCCTCTCCCACGGCGGCGACCGCCCGGTGGCTCCGGGTCAGCGAGGGCAGGACCGCGTCCGGGGTGCGGTCGGCGCGCCGGGGGAGGGGCCGCACAGTCGCGGCCGCCTGTCAGGCCAGCGGGTCGATCCAGCGGATCTCGCGGAAGCGGGCGAAGTCGCTGTCGGTGGAGAGGACCGGCAGCCCGTGCTCGATGGCGAGCGCCGCCAAGTGGGCGTCGGGGACGAGGTTGCCGCGCAGGTCGTGGACGGTGACCAGGCGCTGGAGGATCTCCGCATGGCGGGCGGTGGGCGTGGGTATCCAGGCTCCGTCGCAGGCCAGCCAGTCCGCGACGTATGCCCACGCCGCCTCGGCGGTGAGCGGCGAGCTCATCGCCCGCGGATGCGTGACGATGCGCAGGAAGGCCAGCAGGGTGGGCCAGGGGAAGCCCACCCGGCTGGGGCCGGAGAGCACCTCCTCCAGCCAGGCCGCGGCCGGTTGGTGCCGGCGGCTGTCGCGGTCGACGGCGTAGAGCAGGAGATTGGCGTCGAGCAGCATCAGTCGCTGCCGGCGCGGTCCAGCACCTCCAGCGCCTCGGCCACGTTGGCGACGTCGAGGCGGATGCCCAGGCTCTCGCTGCGCTGGTGGAACCGGGTCGAACCGGGCTTGGCGCGCAGCCCGGCCCGGGCCAGGTCATTGACCGCCTGGCTGAGGCCCCAGGCGTGCCGCCGGCGCAGCTCGGCCACCGCCGCCGCGACATCGCTGTCCAGGGTCACCGTCGTTCGCATGCGTCAATTCTACCATGATGATGCGCTGAATAAAGCATCTCGATGCTACCGACGGCGCTGCCAGCCGCCGCCGTCCCCCGCCTCCTCCGGGAGCGGGTCGTCGGACAGCCCCCGGGCCACGTCCACCGGCCGGAGGGAGGCGCAGTGGTCCAGGGTGGTGGAGGGGTGGCGGTGGCCCGGCTGCTGTGCCACCAGCACCAGCGGCGCCCCGGCGCTCAGCCAGCGGGCGGCGGCGGCGTGGCGGAGCACGTGCGGGGTCACCCGGGGCAGCCCCGCCCCCCTCGCGGCACGCCGGCAGGATCGCCAGGGCCCGCCACCGGGAGAGCCGCCCCCGGCGGGTCCGAAGGTAGGCGTCAAGCGCCAGCCGGCACGTCGGAGGGCGCGCCCGCGAGCGGGTGCCGCAATACGCAGTGGCGAGCCGACCTGGCGAGCGGCACCACCAGGCACCTCCTGCTGGCAAGGCCGCCGGACCGTCAGCAGGTTCGTGTGGGGCGCCGCACCGGGGTGTTCCCGCCCGCGCTCCTCAGGCAGGGGACGTCGAGGCGCCCGATCCGGGCGCGGGCCGGTGTCGCCGCTCCCGGGCCCGGGCCGGGAGCCCCTTCTGCCCAGGTGGCCCCTGAAGCGGCTCAGGCCGGCGTCGTGACCGGGAGCTGTTCCGCCCGTGCGGCCTCGACCAGCCGGTGGTCGTAAGCCACCAGCGCCGTCAGCCCGTCTCGGACCAGAAGTGCGGTCGCCAGGTGGATGGCGTCCAGGCTGCGCAGGGAGGAGGGGCCAACCTGGGCTGCCAGGTCGACCACCGCTGAGCTGACCGGCACCAGGTCCAAGCCGGCCAGCAGGCCCCGGGCGGCGGGCTCGTGGCTGGCATCGAGCCGTTGGCAGACCCGAACCACCTCAACAACGGAGAGCTGGCTTGTCAGCTTGGGAAGGTCAGGCCGGGCCCAGAGCCAGCCGGAAAGCGCCTCGCTCTCGGGTTCCTGGAACAGCAGCTTCACCAGCGCGGAGGAGTCCAGGTAGACCATCAGAGGCGCTCGCCGCGCAGGTCATCCAGGGCGTCCGCCGCTGAGATTGGGCTGCCCGCCAGGCTGGTGCGCAAGGGCAGCGAAAATGGCTGGCTGGCCGGAACCAGGCTGCCGGCCTCGACCAGGCGAGCTCGGGCTGACCGTGCCGGACCGGGCGCGACCAGGAGAGCGATCAGCCTGCCCCGCTCGGTGACCTCGATGCTCTCGCCGGCCTTGACCCGCTCCAGGTAGCGGCTGGCGTGCTGGCGCAGTTCGCGTACCCCGATCCTGTCCATGCCAAAATTGTAGCAGCTGCGGTGCTACAATTTTGGCGAGGAGCCGCGGCCGAGCAGCCCGGTCAGCGGCACGCCCGACTCGGGCGCCATGACGAGCGAAGTGCCCGACCGGCCCTGGCTGGGCGTCTCGGCACCACCGGTGGGCACCCGAAGCAGCCGCCCAGGGGCGGAACCGACCAGTGGCGGCCCTCCGACTGAGCCCTTCCGGCAGGCCTATCGGGGCTTCGGCCAGGGGCGTGGCCACCCGGCCGGGCTCACCCTCGGCGATTGCTTCGCCTCCGCACTGGCCCGCGACGCCAAGGAGCCCTTGGTGTTCTGGGGAAACGACTCTCCGGACACGGACATCCAGTCGGCTCCGGGCGGTTCAAGATCGTCGCCGGTGGCCCGCATGCCCCGCGGTCGACAACGCTCCGGCCCATGCCAGATGCCGCCCGGTCGGCCTCACGCTGCTGGGTGAGCGCGACTTCGAATACCCCAACGGCACCGTCATACGGGGCCAGCACTGGGCTCTCGATCTGCGGGGAGCCCGTCGGCCGGGCGCTGGGCCGCGGTCAACCTGCCCCTGGCCGCCGCCCCCCTCGGCTCGACGACCACGGCCCGCTGCCTCAGGGGAGCGCGGCCCTCCGCTCCGCCCCCGGGGTGAATGCCCGCAGCACCCGCGGCCGCCGCCGCCGCGAGCAGCGGGTCGGCGGACAGCCCCCGGGCCACGTCCACCGGCAGGAGGGAGGCGAAGTGGTCCGGGGTGGTGGAGGGGTGGCGGTGGCCCAGCTGCTGCGCCACCGAGCACCGGCGGGACCCTGGAGCTCTGTCCGCGGGCGGCGGGGCAGCCCGCTGGTGTTGAGAGCTGCAGCGTGGAATGGCATCGGCATGGCGGGTGGCGAGTGCGAGGACCAGTCCAGGCTCAGAAGGCGTGAGGGACGGCCACCAGAGTGGCGCAAGACTCAAGACGGCGACGGCGCACTTGGCACGGTCCAGGTCGGGAAGGACCGCTCATCCCGACCTGGCGTCACTGCATTCAGCAGGAACGGTCTCTGCCATCCTCGATGACTCGGCCCCGTCCTTGCAGGGGACGAGAGGCGCGCGAGAACCTTCCTGCGATGCTAGCATTGACAGCGTTGGCGCCAGTTTCAAGAGGTGATCGATGTCGACGCTGACCGTACGCAAGCTCGACGACGACGTGAAGGCGCGCCTGCGCATCAGAGCAGCGCAGCACGGACGGTCGATGGAGGCCGAGGCTCGTGAAATCCTGCGTGAGTCGCTGGCGCCGTCGCAGCCGGGTGGTCTCGGCACTCGAATCCACGCGCGTCTGGTCGGTCTGGGCCTTGACGAGATCAAGTTCCCGCCCCGGACCGAGCTGACGCGGCAGGTCGACTTCGACGAATGATCATCCTGGACACGAACGTCATCTCCGAACTGGCGCGCCAGACCCCCGACGAGCAGGTTCTGGCCTGGGTGGATGACCAGGATGAGGTGGCGGTGACCGCCACGACGCTGGCCGAGCTGCTCTATGGAGTCGCCAGGCTGCCCGATGGTGCCCGCAGGTCCAGGCTCGCCGAGGGCATCCGAGCGATCATCAGCGATGAGCTGGGGGGACAGGTCATCGCCTTCGACCGCACCGCGGCCTCGCACTACGCGGACATCGTGGCCGGCCGCTCCCGCACCGGGCGTCCGATGGGCATCGCCGACGGTCAGATCGCCGCGACCTGCCGCGCCCGAGGCGCCGCGCTCGCGACCCGCAATGTCCGCGACTTTGAGGATGTCGGGATAGCGGTGGTCAATCCGTGGAGCCCTCGGACCGGCTCCGAAATCGAGCCGCCATCACCGGGGTCATGACACCCAGGACAGGGAGGCGCTGGCGGGTGCTGTCGGGGAAGGGGCGATGCCCCGGGGCGTGCCGAGGCGCCAGCCCCGACACCTTGCGACGGGCGGGGGCTGGGGCGTGGTGACGGCGACGCCGGGTGGATCAGCCCTCGGCCCAGATGCTGGCGATGGGGAGAGCCACCAGCCGTGGACCCAGGGTGCATTGGCGCGGTCCGGTGTGGAGAACGGCGCCGGCCACGAAACGGGCCCCGAGGCGGTCGCGCATCCAGGCCAGATGACGGGCGTCCCCGGGGCCGGGTGAGGCGGTGGCCTTCACCTCGAAGGCCACAATCTGGGTGGCGCTGAGTTCAACCAGCAGATCCAACTCCCGCCTGCCATTCATCTCCCGCGCATGGTGGAGGCGAGGCCGAGTCGGGCCCAGGGCCAATTCGGGTCGTAGCTGGGCGACCACCAGCGTGTCGAGCAGACGGCCCAGCAGATCGGCGTCGCGGAGCACTGCGGCGCCATCGAGGCGCAGGGCGGCCCCGATCAGGGAGGGGTCGATAACGTATCGCTTGGGGCTCTTGACCGGCCTCGCCACCAAACGGTTGTTCAGCCACGCCGGCACCAGCTCCAGGACCATGAGGTTGACCAACGGCCGCTGGTAGGCGTCGGCGGTCTTGCGGTTGATGCCGGCAGCCTCGAACAGGGTGTTGTGGGCGGCGAGACCGGCCGAGCTGAGGGCCAGGCCCTCGAAGTACCGGCGCATTCTCG
Organism: bacterium; assembly: GCA_021802045.1. Lineage (GTDB taxonomy): Bacteria > Chloroflexota > Dormibacteria > Aeolococcales > Bog-877 > JAKABB01. The sequence continues at coordinate 12,158 of JAKABB010000044.1, read as the reverse complement.
CCGGATCGTGGCCGCTGGCGGATGCCGCGTCGCGAGTCAGCAGTTGATCGAGGTGGCTCTCCAACCAGAGGGTCCGCTCTTTGACCGCCGAGCCCACCAGGGGCTCCGGGAACCCGCCCGCCAGCGCGATCTCGACGTAGCCGGCAGGGTCGGGAGGCGAGGCCACAGGCGAAAAATGGGGTTGCGGTGAAGCCGTGAGCCGCTCGATGAAGGTGGGGCCGGCGGTCTGGCCGCTCACCTCCCGCATGGTCAGCCCGAACATGGGAACCTGGACCACCCTGCCGGTGCCGGGCCAGGTCTCCGCCAGGGGGTCGGCTCTAACGCTTCCGGTGAGCAGGAACCTCCCGGGCTCAGGATCGTCGTCGACGGCCCTAATGGGGGCGTAGCCCGGGTTGCCCTAATGGGGGCCGTCCCCGACCCGGTCCCCCCCGGCCGCGATCCTCAACAAGTTGTGGCTGTGCTCTCTACCGTTGCCGTCCAGTGCTAGGACTCCATCCCGACCAGCGGGGATGGCGCCATGCACAGAACCGGCCGGTGGGTCGGTGGGTCAGCACCGGGACGGCCCAGTTCCAGCGGGTGGTGCTCTCCTCGCTGCGTCGGCTGCAGAATGTCTCCGCCACCATCCGGGGGCCGCTTCCGTGCACTCGAACTCCACCACAGCCTCTGAAGCGTTGGCTTACCAACGGTCGGCTTCGTAGCAACGACAGCCCTCGTCCGTTCATCTGGACGGCCCCTGCCGGGGAGATCCTGGCGAAGGTCCTGAGAGGGCAGCCCTTCAGCGACTGGTTCCTCAAGACCGAGACGCTGCACTGGAGGGCCTGGGCGCCGACGATGACCAGCGCCCGCCGATGGGCGGCCAACGCGTCGAGGGCGTCCAGCAGCACCCGTCGCGCCGCGACATACCGCGGGTCGGCGGGGGCGCTCATCCCCCGTCCGGCGCCGTGGGGAGTGCCGCCAGCGCGGGGACCTGCCACGCTGCGGCATGCTCGGCCATCCAGGTGAGGAGCGCCTCGCCCTCAGCTGGCATCCGCCCGGGGCCCGTCAGGCAATCGAGGGCCACCTGGCTCGGTGCGGCGTAGCGGAGCCCGTCCGTCCGCTGGGCCCGGGCGTACACGAACCGGTCCGCCGGCCGCAGCAGCACCACGTCGTGCCCGTCCGCCGCGGGCAGGAGCTGCAGCGGCTCCAGCAACGCGGTCGGGTCCGCGGCGTACACGACCAGCAGCGCCGGCGCGGCCACCGGCGCCAGCCGGACCGCCGCGTACGAGCCCGTGATCGCCCACGGCCCGGCTTGGGCCCGCAGGGCATCAAGCACGGCGGGCACCCCGTGCCGTGCGATCGCCCCGACCCCGGTGTGGGTTCGCAGGAGCGCGTACGCCTCGGCCCATCGCCGCAGGCAGCCGGCCCAGTCCACCGCTGCCACCAGCCCCCGCCGCCCGCGGGTGAGCAGTGCCTCGGCGTCGAGCCCGTCGAGGAGCCGGGAGGTGTAGGCGACGCTCACCCCCGCGGCACGGGCCAGCTCGCCCACCCCGTAGGGCGGGGCGACATCCGTCAGCAGCCGGAGCACGCGCCCTGCCCGGGGCCCCCGCAGCGTCGGTCGCCCGGACGCGGGCCGAGCCGGAGCCGCCCGCGACGGGCCGGCCAGCTCCACGTGAAGGCCCGGTGACGCCAGGGTGAGGAACGCCGGGCCCGTGAGGTCGACGTAGCAGATCCCCGCCTGACGCAGCCGGTCGCGCGTGCGGGCGCTCAGCACGGGAGCCACCACCAGCAGTGGCATCTGGTACTGACGCCGCAGCGCCTCGGCTGGGCCCCGGGTCAGCTCCTCGACCCCCCGAGGGGTGAGGTGCTGTCGTGCCCCGACGATCACCTGTCCCCCACCCCCACTCTGGGCGCGGATCGAGACCACCGTGTCCGCGCGCACACTCAACTCCCCCGCGACCTCAGATCCACTCAGCTGCACCTCCCAGCCGGCGGGCAGGATCGCCTGCAGGCGCTCAAGGCCCGCGCGGAGAAGCCCAGCATCGCTCAGGTCGTGACGAAGACCACCTGTTGTGTCACTCATATCGGCACCGTTGCCCATATTACTCAGTTGCCAGAATAAGGCAATCTAGCCAAGACAGGCAACAGTCACATTTCCTTGTCGGCAAACGCCCAACCCGGGACAAGGCCCGGACACCTGATGCGATCCTTCTGCTGGTTCGGCGGGGGTAGGTCAGGCGACGGGCCATGGCCGGTCCCCGGCGGCCGCCGGTCTCGCGCGGGCAGGGACCGTCGCCGACCCCGACACGGGCCAGGTCTTCACAAGCGTCGGCCGGTCTGCAACGGTGTGCAGGTCAGCCCGGGGCGGAGCCGCTGGGCGGTCGCACGCCTTCGCCAGCGACGACGAGGACGCGCTCATGCTGTGGCGCGCCCTCTCCGGCACTCCGGGACTGCGGACGCGGGATCTGCTCCGGCAGAGCGTTGACCGGGGCTTGGCCACGGAGGACGAGGCACGAGCCGCTTACCGGCTTCTCCAAACGGACGACCTTCACAACCTCGGCGGTCCGGCGTGGTGATCACGGGCATCGGGGGCGGTGTCCCTCGGCAGAGCGGCGAGCGGGGCTTGGCCACCGAGGGCGAGGCACGAGCGGCCTTCTGGCTTCCCCAAACGGACTTCACCTCCTGGGCGAGGAGTGCACAACGAAGAGGGGGGTGATCCTGTATGGCGCTCTACGAGCCAGGTGCTACCAGGCTGGGCTATCCGGCGGCTGGCGGGCCAGGAGGAGGGAACACCGGCACCGGGAGGTCCACCACCCGGAAGTTGACGACCCGCTGGGCCTCGTGACTGTCGATGGTTGCCCGTGCGTGGTAGGCCCCGGCCTTCGGGAACTGCATCATGATCGGGAGGGCCAGGAGCGCGCGTTGCTCCATGCCAGGCGGAGCCTGGGGCGGCCGGCCCACCACAAGCTGGGCTTGGAGCTGGACCAGGGGATGGTTGTCGTCATCCTCGATCGCAACCCGGACAGAGAGCGGCTCGTTGGTGTCGTTCCAATCGATGAGGAAGCCGGCGGCGAGGGCGAAGCGAGAAGGAGGCAGGGTGGTTGCCTGGGGTCCCGCAGCCACCGGCCGGCCGATGAAGGTCAGCCCAGCCCCCAAGGTGTAGAGCTTGCTGTCAGGCGCCACCTGGGCTGCGTCGCAGAGGATCAGGAAGTCCACTTCGGTTGGCAAGGCCGGGTCCTCGACGTATGCTTTAGCGAATACAGCCGTATGCTAGCACACGGGGAGCGGCCGTGCGGATAGTCGAGTTCGAATGGGACGACAACAACCTGGCTCACCTCGGTGAGAAGGGGATCGAGCCAGAGGACGTGGATGCTATGCTGGCCGCCCGTATTACGGTCGTGAGGAACAAGCGAGAGAGACCGGGGCTGTACAGGTTCGTCGGCCGAGGCAGGGGGGGGAGATTCTTGACCGTGGTCGTGAGCAGAACCGCCGACCCAGGCCGCTGGCGGCCGGTCACCGGGTGGGACAGCAGTCAGGAGGAGCGAAGAAGGCATGGCGAGTGAGGTCGAAGAAGTGGAAGAGGTGGTCACGCCCAGCCCGTCCGGGATGACGGTCTTCTCCGCACGGTTGCCGGCTGAGGAGCTGGGGGAACTCCGGAGGGAGGCGGCTCGCCGGCAGATATCGGTGTCGGAACTGATCCGCGTCGCAGTGCGCGCCTACCTTGCGCCTCAGCCCGCCGTCATATCCCTGTCAGCCGTCGCGCAGCAGGGAACCGATCTCACCATCTTCAGCGAGGTCCCCATCTGGGCAGGCGGACGGGTGGCCCACACTGCGGTGCAGACGAGGATCGAGTCGCAGGAGGAGTCGACGAAGGCGGTTCTTCTGGCGGGCTGACCACGAGCGTCAGAGCTGGCCGCTCGTGGAGCGCATCTCAGACTGCTCCCCAAGCCAGCTCGCCAAGGGCTGGGTGCGCTCTGGGTCGATGAGGTGGATCTGCTGGGGCTCGCCGGCCCCGATGAGGGCCCAGGCGGAGCCCCGGTACCCGCCGCGCCAGGCGCAGGCGGGGGGTGGGGCTGCTCCACGAAGGTCTGGGAGGCGCTCTCGGGCTGGTCGTCGTCGCGCTGCCCGTGGCGCTTGGTGCGGGAGGGGGTGGTGGTGAGTGAGACCAGGTGGCGGCCACCAGGATCTCCAGCTGCCGCAGGGTGTCGGCGTCGGCGTAGCCGGGGAGGACTACCTTGGCCCCGGCCAGGGTGAGGAAGCTCTGGGCTCCGGAGGGGGTCCAGCGGGCGGTGGCCTGGCGGCGGCCCTGCATGGCGATCAGGGTGACCAGGTTGCGCCCGCCGCCCTCGGCGAGCAGCCGGGGGCGGCCGGGCAAGGGGCAGATGGTGGCGACCTCGTCCAGGGCCAGCAGCCAGGGGATGGGCAGGGCGCCGGTGCGAGAGGAGCCTACAGCGCCAGGTGGAGGCGTAGCGCCTCGTCCAGCTTCTCCATGATGGCGGGCGGCACGCTCCCGATCCGCGGCCCCAGGCGCTGCACCGCGACCGAGCGCAGCTGCTCCGCCTGCGCCTTGGAGTCGTGGCGCAGGCCGGTGGCCCGGGCCGGCAGGAGCACCTGGAACGGGTGGACCCGCTCAATGCTCGAGGTCACCGGCACCACGGTCACCACTCCCCGTCCCAGCTGCGACGCCGAGGCGTTGGCGCCGTCGTTGCTCACGACCACAGCCGGACGGCGCTTGTTGGCCTCCGCACCCCTGACCGGTTCCAGATCGACCAACCGGATCTCAACCCGGAGCATCGGCCTTGAGACCGTCGCCGGCGGTCACCTCCCAGGCGGCGGCCTCGCCGGAGCGCTCCCATTCAAGGAAGGCGTCCTCGTATGCCGGCCCGAGTTCTGCTCTGCGTAGGAGACGCACCGCCTTGTGCAGCACGGCTGATCGCGAGGGGAAGCTCTGCGACCGGGCGTATGAGTCCAGGAACTCGACGTCCTCCTCCGGCAGGCTGACGCTCACCTTCATACTCGGATACTACTGCAGGTGGCATCCCGGTAGCGGGTGCCTGCTCAGGCCTGAGCGGCGTACCCGCCAACCGGTTCCTCCTGGCCGGCCCCGGCCGCCGGCGCCGTCCCCGGCACGGCGGCCGGGGCTCTCCCGTCCGCCACCGGGGCCCGGCACCACTCGTGGTCCCGGCCGAAGGCCACCCGGATGCCGGGCGGCCGCGGGCCAGCCGTCCACCAGCGGCCGACGAGCTCGTAGCGCCCAGGCAGCGCGGCGGGCTCCGGGCCACCCGGCGTGCCCCTGCCACCGGGGATGCCGGCCGTGGGCCGCCACCGCCACCTGGCCCTCCACCGGCCCGGCGCTGGTGGCTCCGCCCGAGACCTGGTCGCCGGGGTCGCGCAGGAGATGGGTGGCCTGCACTCCGGAGGCAGCGAGACCTGGGGTGCGAACGCCAGGGCCGCGCCGAAGATGGTCCGGCGCGCCCCCAGCCCCTGGCCGTCGCCCCCACCGGGCGGCTCGGGGAACGGCTCGAACGCCGAGCCGCCGCCCGTCGTGGTGGGGCCCACGCCCGAGCGGGGCCGCTGGGGCTGCTGGCACCGCGGCCAGCAGCCCCAGCCGGCGGAGGAGCGCCACCTCGGGGGGCATGAATCCCTCCCCGCGGGCCCTGTCACCGGGGGAAGCGGACTCGCTCGACCACGGTCACCCGGTGGCCTGCCCGGGCCAGGAGGAGGGCGTGACGGCCCCGGACGATCCCGCACCCAGCGCGACGGCGTCGGCCGCGCGCATCGCGGCATCGTCTCGCCGCGCGGCGCCGCCGGCGGGCCGGGGGGCGGCTGGCGGGCGCCCGAGCCCGCCGGCCCCTACCCGCTGCCGGCCTCCAGGGCGACCAGGCGGCGGGCGGCCCGGCCGACCCGCTTGCCCGCGCCGGTGGCGCTGGTCTCCCAGTGGGCGGCGACGTTGAGGGCCCCGGGGACCTTCAGCATCAGGTAGAGCGTGGCCAGGGCGTAGATCACCGCGACCAGGCTCTGGCGGCGGTCGAAGGCCAGGGCCACGGCCACCCGCAGCACCAGCAGCTGGGTGGCCTGCATGAACAGCGTCACCGAGAAGAGGCGCAGCCACTGGCGGGCGTAACCGGAGGTCTCCGGCAGGACGTGCAGCAGGGCCGCCAGCGGGGCGGCCACGCAGAGCACCGCCAGCAGGGTGTAGCGGACCACGTAGGCCAGGACCAGGATGGCCAGCCCCACCACCATCACGGCGGTGAACAGGAGCAGGAAGAGGTTGTCCCCGGCGGTGCGCAGGGCGGGCCCGCTCATGGGCGCGGCCCAGGGGAGGCTGGCCGGGTTCACCGCGCCGTGCCCGACGAAGACCAGGGCCAGGGCGTTGTTGAGGTTGATCGCCAGCTGGATGAGGGGCAGGCTGGCATGCATCAGCAGGACGGCCGCCAGCAGCCGCGGCACCACCACCTGCAGGGTGTGGGACACGTCCAGGCTGTGGCTGGTCACGCTGCGCACGCAGGCGATCAGGAACACCGCGACCGCGAGCGCGGTGGCCGCGGCGGTCACCAGCCGGTTGAGGCTGGAGACGGCGGAGCCCGCCGTGAAGGGGATCATCGCCGCCGGGTGGCCGGCGTCGAAGGTGCCGAACAGGTAGGTGTGGAGGACGGCGCCGACGCTGCGCCGGGCCCCCTCGACGAAGGCCCGCAGCCCGCCGGTGAGCAGCTGCACCAGCACCCCGAGGGGGTGGACGGTGAAGGAGGGGAGGCGGGGGAGGGCGGGCAGGGCCGGGGGCGGGTGGTGGGGTCCGGTGATCACCGGACCCCGGCCGGGACCAGGCCCAGGAGGACGTGGGTGAAGACCCCCGCCAGCTCCACCCCCAGGGTGCCCACCGCGATCCGGCCCAGCCAGTGCTGGGCCTGCATGGCCGACCGGGGGTGCACGGCCACCACCCGCCAGAGGAAGGCGCACACGAAGGCCAGGGTGCCCAGGGTGCCCACCAGGGCCTGTCCCAGGCCGATCCAGTCGTTGAGGAGCTGGACCAGCGGTCTCATCGGAGCTTGTGTGAGAACAAAACCACAGCCGGGACTATATCCCGCGGCGCGCCCGCTGTCAACCGTCCCGCGGCGGAAGGGATCGATCATCACCAGGTCGAGATGGGCCATGTCCGCTCGGCCCATCGCCGGAGCGTCGTCGGCGTCGTTGAGGCCGCGGACGAGCTCCGCCATGCGCTCGGGACCGGGTCGGCCTCGGGCCCTTCGTGGACGATCTCGCCGCTCTGGTCATCCCGAACGTGGATCGATCCAACTCGCCACGGCCCGGGCCGGCTCTTGAGGCCGTGGCCGGTCATCATGAGGTGCAGGCTCGTGAGGAGCCGCCCGGAGCAGGTGAAGGCGTCTGCGCCGCGAGTTGCCGGACGCAGGCCATCGCGCCCCGGCAGCCCTTCACGGCGCGACGCGTTGCCTCATCCGCGCCCGGTGGCTCCTGGCCCGGGTCATTGGCGGCAGCGTCGTCGAGGGTGGCCTCATGGCCCCCGATGCGGTTGGAGCCCTGGACCGCGCGGGCGAAGCGCATGCGCCGAAGGGACCCGGCCCACCGGCGGGGCTCGCTCAGCCACCGGTGCAGTCTGGCCCTCAGGCCCGAGGGTCGGTGCTGTGCACCCGCCTCCCCCGAGCCGGGCGGCCCGGGCGCCCGTCGAGCGCGGGCCCATCGGGGCTGCCGTGCGCATGGCGGGCGTGGCCGGGAACGCCGTCGCCAGGCTCCTGCTCGACCTGGGGCCAGCGTGCTCCCGGCACCAGCCCGACGGGACCCGGGCTTTCCGCCACGCCCAGGCATCCAACTTCCCCGAAGAGCGCCCGGGCGATTTCGGGGACGGCGACATCTGGGGCCGGGTGGCGCTGGCCGCCGACTCCAAGCCGGTGCCGAAGGGGCTGGCGGAGGAGCGCTCCACGGCCGGCGGCACGGTCTTCGTCCAGGGCGTGGCCGGCCGGCTCGCCAACCGCCCCCAGCTCCCGGCGGACGGCCGCGGCCCGCTCCGGAGGCCGTTGAGGGGGCCTCCGAGGCCGGGATCGACCACGCCCGGCCTCAGGCCCTGGGGGCAGCGCCAGATCCAGGGGACGCATCTCAAGCCCCCCGCCGCCGGCCTATCCGCAGTCGGTGGCCCACCCGTCGTCGGCGGTGGAGATCACGATGGTCACCGGGCCGTCGCCCTCGGCGGCGACGGTCATGCGGGCCCCGAACCGCCCGGTGGCGACCTCGGCGACGCCCAGCCGGCGCAGCGCCGCCACCAGGGTGGCGCAGAGGGCCTCCGCCATGGGCGCCGGGGCGGCGCCGTGGAAGCTGGGCCGGTGGCCGCGGCGGGCGTCGGCGAAGAGGGTGAACTGGCTGACCACGCAGGCCGCCCCCCCGACCTCCAGCAGCGAGCGGTTGAAGCGGCCCTGCGGGTCGGCGAAGATGCGCAGCCGGGCCAGCCGCTGGGCCAGGTGCTCGGCGGCCGCCGGGTCATCGGCCGGGCCGACGCCCAGGAAGATGAGGAGCCCGGGCCCGATGGCCCCCACCACCGCGCCCTCCACGGTGACCTGGGCGGAGTGGACCCGCTGGACGACGGCGCGCACCGGCAGGCCGGGCCCTAGGCGATGGCGCGCAGGCTGCGGTACATCCGCATCGCCTCGGCCTCGGCCTCCAGGAAGCCGGGCGCCGCCGCCCGCAGGCCCGACAGGCCAAAGCGCCACTGCCCGGCGGGTGCCGGGGCGGCGCCCCGGGCGACCGACCGGTACCGCGGGGGGTAGAAGGTGATGACGCCATCGGGCAGCCGCTTGCGGATCGGCTGGGCCACCATCAGCTCGTCCAGGCTGCGGCCCCCCAGGGGGGCCCCGTCCGCCAGTTCCAGGGCCCGCAGCTTGCGGATGGGGTTCTCTTCGTCGCGCAGCTGGACCCGGCCGCCGAACCGCTGGGTCAGGGCCACCAGGGTGAAGAGCACCGCCAGGGCGTCGGTCTCGTCGCCCTGGATCCGCACGAAGCCGGCCCCCAGCAGCGGGCCCGCCGTCGACAGGCGGGCATGGCGCAGGTACTCCATCTCGAACAGGCCGTGGGAGGCGTCGGTGGCCAGCCACATGGGGTCGTGGCGCCACTCCCGCTGGGCCGCCAGCCGGGCCGTGCCCTCGGACCAGTCGCCGGCCGTGCCCCGCCCGAGGTCTCCGACGCGGTAGAAGACGACCCGGATCATCCGGGCATTCTAGGTCCAGGGGCGGCGCGGGTCCCCGGCGCCATCGGGCCCGCCGGCGGGGGCCGCGGCCCGCCCGGCGGTCAGCAGCCGGTGGTGGAGGGGGGGCGCGGAGACCTCCACCGGGGCCCGCCGGGTCCCCGACACCAGCAGGAAGGTGCCCCGCGGGCTGCCCTCCAGCATCCGGCGCTGGTCGTCGGTCAGGGAGAAGGCGCGCTGCAGCCGGCTGGCGTCCCCCCCATGGTGGGCCCCCAGCAGCAGGCTGGCCACGTTGGCCCGGATCACCGCCCCCACCTCGGTGTCCAGCAGGTCGCCGGGGTTCTGGGTGATGAAGACCAGCCCGCCCTGGTACTTGCGCACCCGGCGGGCCAGCTGGCCGATCAGGCGGCGCAGCGCCGGGTGCTCCAGGAGCAGCCCGGCCTCGTCCAGCACCACCAGCCGGCGCCGCGGCCGGGCCCGGACCTGGGCCCACAGCCAGCGGGCCAGGAGCAGGGTCGCGGGGGCGGTCCACTCGGCCGGCAGGTCCCGCAGCCCGATGCCCAGCAGGGGCCGGTCCCAGGCCAGGGTGGTGGGCCGGCTGAAGAGCGTGCCCGCGGGGCCCTCGGTCCAGCGGCGCAGCACCGCCGCCGGGCGCCCGTCGGGCCAGCGCCGGGCCAGCTCCTCCCCGCAGTCGGAGAGCAGCGGAGGCCGCGGGCCGCCGGCGGAGACCACCGCCCGCGCCGCCGCCTCCACCGCGGCCGCCTCCACCGGGGTCAGCGTCCCGCACAGGGTCTCCACCAGCTCCACCGCCGCCGGCACCACCTCGTCGGCCGGGACCAGGTCGAAGACGTTGAGGGCGGCCGCGGGATCGCTGCCGAGGCGCAGGTAGCGGCCCCCGGCGCCCCGGCAGAGCTCCAGCCACTCGTGCTCCGGGTCCAGCAGGACGCTGTCCACGCCGGCGGCCAGCCCCTCCAGGGCCAGCAGCCCGGCCACGTACGACTTGCCGCTCCCGGAGGCGCCCAGGACGGCGCAGTTGGCATTGGCCAGCCGGGCGCTGTCGAACAGGTCCAGGTGGCAGGGCGCCCCCGTGCGCCGGTGGCGGCCCAGGAGCGCCCCGGCCCCGACCGTCGTCGTCCCGTCGACCAGGGGCCAGCAGGTGCTGAGCGCCGGGGTGTCCACCAGGCGCCAGCCCTCGGCCGGCGGCCGGCCCAGGGGCCGCGTGTCCTGGCGCGCCCGCGCCTGCTCCAGCCAGCAGGGGCGGGTGCCCCCGAGCAGGGCCCGCATCCGCGCCCCGGCGCGCTCCACCAGCGCCACCGCCCCCTCGGGGTCGGCGGCCCGGGCGGTGAAGGTCAGAGCGCAGTCGAAGGCGCGCACGGTGCCGGCCGCGAGCTGGGCCTGCAGGGCGGTGATGGCCTCTGCCCCCACGTCCAGCCGCGCCGGGTCGACCGCCCCCTGGCCCGGCCCCACCAGCTGGGCGGTGCGCACCGCGCGCAGCCGGCGGCGCAGCAGCCGCTCGGTCGCGGTCGTGGTGCGCGGGCGCAGGTGGACCGCCAGGTCGTGCTCGCCGGGCAGGCCCGCCAGCTGCCACAGCCATCCGGGCTCGACCAGGGTCCCCGGGAGCCGGGTCACGCGGCAGGAGCTGGCCCAACCCCCGGGCACGCGCAGGGCCCGGGCCGTCTCCGCGGCGGTCGCGCCACCCTCCCCGGCTCCTGGACGGGGCACTGCGGTCACCCCGCAGGCCCGCAACCCCTCGACCACCTCGGCCCCGTCCCGTCCCGTGCGGCCGCCGCCGCCGGGAACCACCAGCAGCACCCGGCGGCGCTGCGCCGGCCGGGCCGCCAGGGCCGCGGCCAGGTGGTCCGAGCGTGCCTCCGCGAGCCGGACGGCCAGCTCCGGGACGGCGTCGCCCGGACACGCCGGCGCCGGGGGCGGCACCAGGCGGCGGGTCTGCACCAGCAGCTGGGCCGGGAGGGTGAGGGCGTCGAGCCATGCGGCGAAGGCCACCCGCAGCCGCTCGCGCTCGGTGGCATCGACGTCGAGGATGTCCGGGCCGGCGAGCTCGAAGGTCCACACCGGGGCGGCCGCCACCGTCACGGTGGGGGCGCGGCCATCCAGCGCAGGGCGCCGCCGCCACCGGCCGGGACCGCCTCCCGCCGCGGCGTCCCGTTCCCGGTGCCGGCGTCGTGCCGCTCCGGGGCCTCCGGCAGCGGCTGGAGCGCCGCGGCCAGGCGGCGCAGCCCGGCCACCGCCGGTCCCTGTCCGCCGAGGGCGTAGGGGGTGTGCCGCCACTCCGCGGCCTCCAGGCCGGGGTCGAACGGGATGGAGGCCACCAGCCGGCCGCCCAGGTCACTGGCCAGGGCGTCGAGGGGGGCGGCCCCGGGGTCGCGGTTGACCGCGAAGAGCGGCGGCCGCCGCAGCCCGCAGCGGTGCAGCCCGGCGACGGTCCGGTAGGTGTCCTGGATGGCCGCCGGCGTTGGGGTCAGGACCACGACCAGGTCGTCGGCGGCGGCCAGCGCCGCCCGGGGGACCGGACCCAGCCCCGACCCCAGGTCCAGCAGCACCAGGTCGAGGTCGACGGTGTCCAGGGCGTCCAGGACGGCGGTCACGCGCTGGGGCGGGACCGGGGCCGCCGCCGGCCCCCGGCTCGGCCCGAGCAGCACCCACATCCCCGAGCGCGGCTCGGGCTGGAGCGTCCGGCGCAGCCGCTCGGGGGGGAAAGTGGCCCCCTCCAGCAGGGGGCCGATGGTCGGCCCGGTGAGCCCGGTGCGGCACCCGACGCTGGGGCCGTCGAGGTCCAGGTCACAGAGCGCGACCCGCAGCGGGCGGGGCTGGCCGGACCGGTCGAGGACCCGGCCCTCGCCGGCCAGGAGCGCCGCCACCTCGGTGGCCACGGTGGTGCGGCCCACGCCGCCCTTCAGGCTGCAGAAGGCGACGCGCCGGGCCCGGCCGCCCGCCCCGAGGGGCGGGGCCCCGGGACCGGGGCCCGCCCCCGGGG